>CAYSMM010000245.1:0-3988 GCA_964432095.1 uncultured Burkholderiaceae bacterium
CATTCAAACAGCGGATGTGTGATGGGTCGGTCGTCCTGACGCTGCTGTGCAATACCCGATGCGCCAAGCAGTTCCACCAACTTTTGCCAGCCGTCTGGCTTGAGCTGATCGCCTTGCAGCCAGGAAGCGAGAAGCCTGAACCGCGCTGGCACCACATTCGCCTTGTAGGTATCGCGCTTGAAGGTGCCGCGTTCAATGGCATCTTGCAGCACAGCCTCTACGGTGCCCAGCGCGAGCGCCTGGCGGCAAGACTGCGCAGCCTGCTCGACTAAATCCAAGCTGTGGTACCAACGGCTGCGCACCATTTGTACATCGCGCGCATGTTCAGCTACGCGTAACTGTGGCTCGCCCTGAGCGAGCACGCGGCTCGTCCAATGAGCCAGCTTTTGCGGTGTTGCGAATGTCTTTTCAGTACGCCTCAATGCATCAGTACCACGCGCGCTGTTGTGTTGACCCAATCCTGCGATGTGCTCGCGCCAAAAATCCTGTGCCATCAGCAGCAATTCGGCATCTGCGTCTTGTGTCAGCTCGGCTTCGAGCAAGTCGCCAGACGCAAGCGCCTGCTCAGCCAAGGTGCGCTGATAAAAACCGTGCATGGTCAGAATCGGTGCTTCGTCCAGGCTGGTCTGCGCAAGCAACGCGCGGTGACGCAGCACACCCGGAGTAACGCCACTACGCTCGCAGGCCGCAAGCACTGCCTGCGCGGCAGTGTCCAGTTCTTCCGACGGTGTTGAGCCACTTAGTTGCGCACTGAGCGCGGCAAACACGCTGCGCACCCGCGCCCGCAGCTCTGCCGTTGCGGCGCGGGTAAACGTGGTGGCCAGCACTTCGCTCACAGGCAGGCCGCGCTCCAGCACGAAGCGGGCATATAGCACCACGAGTGACCAGGTTTTGCCGGTTCCTGCGCTCGCCTCGATGAGTTGCATGCCCTCAAGCGGCATGTCGCGCGCGGGCGATGACAGCACGGCTGCGCTCATTTGGCTTTGCCTTTGCTACCTGCTTTTGCGGCACCGGCTTCGAGCCAGCCACTTGCGCTGTGCAGCGTCAGCAAGGGCCAGACGCTTGCATAGAGCTGCGTGACGAGTGCGCTCCAGTCCTCGGGCGGTTCGGACTGCTCGCCGCCGAGCAGTGTTTGCCAAAGCGGTGAGGCGGCTTCGCTCTTTTGCCAAGCATCGATTGCTAAGCCCATCGGCGTTCTTGTCCTTGCTGCCGCAAGCTTGCCTGGGGTCGATGCAATCACAAACTCATAAGCCGTCTTTGCGGGCAATGCCAATGGCTGCTGCTCAGCTCGTGCTGCTGCGTCCAGCCATGTCGAGAGCAGTGCCTGGGCCGTGTCGGGGCCCAGAGTATCCAGCGTCAACACGCTGTCTTTACCCAGCCAAACCGCTACGCCTGGTTCTGCTTCGTCATCGAGCGCACGCAGCGCCTGCACCACGGTCAGCCAGGCGATATCGCGCAGTTTGAGGCTGCGCATGGCATGCCCGACGGCAACGCCACGCACGAAGGGGATACGCTGGCCGATACGCTGGCCAGCAACTTCAGCGCTGAGCTCACGCAACTGCGCCTGGGCAACTCCGGTGTGAGTAAGGAGTTTTGAATAGGTGAGCGCTGCGTCCTTTGCCCTGCGCAGTGCGATTGTGCCCGCGCCAGCGGGTGGCAGCTCACTACCCGCCCATGCGATGGCGTCGATCTGCTCATCCGCTGTGCCTGATTGCAGCAAGGGCAGCAAGCGGCTTTGCAACTGCCACGCCTCCAGGCCCTGCAGGGTAGAGGGTTCTGCCTCCGTCAACGGTTCGTCGTCATAGTCCCAACGTATCTTCAGTCGCTGGCTGAAGAAGTATTCCGCCGGCCCGCCCAGCAGCGTGGCAAGCTTCTCGCCATCGATACAGGCGCCTTCTCCACTCAATATACTTTTATATGTATATCCATTTTCCTGTTTATCATTAGCCAGTAATGGAATATTACTTATTTGAGTATCACGATATGAATAGCTTTGTTGCCGCTGAATAATTTGCCGCGCGGCTTGCAGGTTTTGCACATTAAACGACGCATGCGGGCCCTGAAACGCACGTGGCGAAAACGGATGCAGAGGATGCTGCAACAGCCAACGCTCTATCGGCTGGCCGCTTGCGCTGCACAGAAACCCCAGCAACTCAGCCACTGGAATGGCCGGCGCAATCACCTCGCTGGACTGCGCGTCGCGGCCGTTGTAGAACACCGCGAACCGATCGCTCGCGGCCAGCAATGCGTCTAGCAGTGACGCGCGTTCATGCGCCTGCCGTGAGCGGTCTCCTCTTTGCGGCAAGGCGCGGAGCAAATCGAACTCACGCCGCACTTCGCGCGACGGAAACGCGGCCTCCTCGATCCCGAGCACGAATACGGCCTTGTACGGCACGCCCCTCAACTCACCCAATCGCGTAACGGTGACACTGCCACTGGGCAATGCCGCACTCACGTTGGCGCGCAGGCGCTCTTGAATCAGCGACCGAACAATCGCCAGCGGTAATGTCTCATCGCGTTGCGAAGCCGGCAGATGTGTCGTCAACTCACCTGCGGCTTGCCGCGCAGCTACCAACCAGTCGCGCGATACATCGTCATCCACATCAGCAAAAAACTGCTCCAGCCCCTCGAGCAACAATGCCTGCCACGCAGCCATATGGCGCGTGTGTGTAAGTTTTTGTTGCCAGTGGTGCAGCCGCGTGACAAAGGCGATGAGCTTACCTGCGGTCTGCCAGTCCAGGCCCTCGGCCTCGGCATAGGGCAACACCCCTGTGTACAGCGCTGCCTCGGCCGCAGGCTGCGCAATGCCTATCAGCAGTCGCGCAAAGCCGTAGCTCCAGGTATGGCGGCCGTCGTCGTGTTCGTGCCGCGCAGCAAAGCCAGCAGCGATCTGCATGTCGCTGCACCAGCGGCGCACCTGTGTCAGTTCCTCATCGTCGATGCGCGCCGCGCGGGCAATGCACTCGTGCTGAAGCAGCGCCAGCACAGCCGCTGCCTCAAGACGCGCAAGTGCGGTGTGCTCGTAATGCAGCAGCGACAGCCACGCCTCGTCAAGCGCGGCATGTGCGCGTGGTGCGACCCCCGTGACGCGATATGCAAAAGCATGCTCAGGCGGGGTACTGCCAAACACGGCGTGCACCAGCGGCGCGGCTGCATCGATGTCGCAGGCCAGCACCGCAACCTCGTGCGGCTTGAGTGCTGGATCTTGCGCGAAGGCGCGCAAGATTTCGTCGTGCAGCACCTCTACCTGGCGCAACAGCGTGTGGCAGCTGTGCACGCGAATCGACATGTCGTCATCACGCAGCTTGAGTGCGGGCTGCGCGTCCAGATCGAGCACACTGCGCTGCACCTGCGCAAGTACGCTGGTGCCTTGTGGACGCGCGAAGCGCTGCACGTCGGCGCCGGTGGCGGCCAGCTCGGCCAGTGTCCACTGCAAATCACGCATTTGCCTGCCCGACGCGGCCAGCAGCGGATGTCCTGTCAAGTCGTCAATGAACTTGTCAATGCCGAGATCTGCATCGCCCTCAGCCGCCAGATCAGCAGACCGCATACGCTGCGCCTGCCGGCGCGTGAGCGCATCACCAAAGTATTCAGCACTCGGGCTCAGAGCGTACCAATCCAACTGCACATGTCCGGCCAGGCGAGACAAAAACTCTGCATACAAGGGTGGTATGGCTGACAACCCGAACACCGCTACGCGCGACGGTAAGGCCATTGCGGCCGGTGCAGTAAAGAACAGCTCGAACGGATGCTTGCCCTCACCCAGGCCCAGTTGCTGAGCGAGCCACTGCCACAAACTCATTTGCCAGGCAGCATGCGGACGCGTGCTCAGCAGCGTAGGCATTCGGCCCTTGGCCCATGACGCCAGCCATTGCGGCCGGTACACCAGATAGTCGCCCAGCAATTGCGCCAGCCGCCCTGCAAGCTGCCAGCGCGCCAGTGGTTGTGCACACAGCGTTGTGAGCTCGGCATGCAGCGGGCCCTGAGT
>CAYSMM010000246.1:0-2489 GCA_964432095.1 uncultured Burkholderiaceae bacterium
GGAGACCTTCATCAAGAAGCGTCCCCTGTTGACGGCGGAGGCTGCCGGCCTGGGTGTGATTGCAGGCGGTGGTAAAGCAGCCTGCGCAAGCTTGGTCTCGGCTTGCCGTGGCGCCGACTGCGGGTTTGCTTTGGCTGGCTGAGGGAGGGTTTCGTTACGGCTGATCGTTGCCGCTGCCACTTTGGGCGGCTCAGCGGGCAAGCTTGACGCACTTGTCTCACTTGTGATTGCTGCGACAGAAGTAGCCTTTTCAGCCGCAGCATTTTGCATCTGTGCAGGGGTGAGGGCGGGTGCTGGGGAAGGGGCGGTGGCAACCTGTTCGGCTTTACCTTGATGCGGCGGCATGGCCAGGGTATCTGCTGGCTGGCTGAGCTTTGTGAACTGCCAGCCCAGCACTCCGGCAATCGCAGTAACGGCCACGCTCGCAGCGGCCCAGGTGCGCCAGCGTGGGGCGTTGGCAGCCTGCAGCGGAAACTCTTCGTCATCCGCATCACGCACGGGATGTGCCGAAGCAGCGTCCACGCGCTGCTGCACCACTGCCGCGGCATACATCAGCACGGCGTTACGAATGTGCGGCGCGGGCGTCACATCGTCATGCGCAATCGCTTGAGCATAGCGATCGATCAGCTTGTCGTCGGGTCGGGCGGGTTGCGTCATTTCCATTCCTCAAGCGCGGCACGCAGCTTGGCACGCGCGTAGCGCAGCCGGCTCTTGACCGTTTCAAGCCCAGCCGACGTAACCTCGGCAATCTCCTCCACAGACATATCGCTTTCCGCCTGCAGTAAAAAAGCCACCCGTTGCTCTTCCGGCAAATCCTGCACAGCACTCAAGAATGCGCGTGCCTGCTGGCGGCTTACGACCTGACGCAAGGGCTCATTACGCTCATCGTCGGCAATCAGGTCTTTCAGGCTAGCCTCGTCGTCGCCATCGCCCTTGGCCTCGTCCAGGGAAACATGCGCTTTCTTCGCTCGCAGGTGGTCGATGACGCGGCTGCGTGCAATGGTGTAAAGCCATGTCGTGAACTTGGCGGTAGGCTGATAACTCGCGGCCTGGCGTGCAACTGCAAACCAGGTGTCTTGCAGCAAGTCGTCGGCCACGTCTACGCTGGCACCTGCACCCAATGCACGCAGAATGAAACGGTGCACCGCGCGCTCATGTCTGTCGTACAGCGTGGCGAAGGCAGTCGCATCGCCCGCACCATAGGCCAACATCGCCTCTTCGTCCGATAGGGCGGTGAGCAAGGCTTCGCGGGGCAATGGTGCATCCATAGCAAGCGATTGTGCAGCATCGCGGGCAGCACTCACCATTGGCGCTTTCCTCATGCCCCGCCTAGCCCATGAAGTCTGAGCCGTCCAGCACCAGCGCATAGCGGCGCCGTGGCTCATGGTGGCCACAGCGCCATACTCAATTGCAACACTGGCAGGCGTTAGCTTCATCGTCGCGGCGGGTCGGGCACATACGACACCGGTGCGTGCGGGAAGGGTTGCGGCACGACTGGCCAGCGGTCGTAACGCGTATCAGGGATCACACCTTGTGCGATCAGGTTGTCGCGGCTGTCGTACCAGATGGTGATGACTTCATTGGGTCGCGTTTGTGCGCGGTTGAACGAGGTGTAGTTGACCCAGGACTGCTCGCGCTGGCCGTGGCCTGTACCAAGCTTTTCCTCGCGCTCGTACTCCGCACTGTTTTCTGCAGATTTGGCGCTGCCTCGCGCCAACGGTTGCGGTGCACTATTCGGCGCTGAAGTTGAGTCGGATGGTGTTGCAGGCGTTGCAGGTGCGGCGCGGCGGTTAGAGTCGCCCGAGGATGCCGCGCCAGGTAAATCATACTGTCCATAAGGCCGGTGCTCGGGTGTGCGATAGACGGGCGGTGGCGCGACTTCACGCGGCTGCTCACGGAACAGCGCCACGCCGATCACGCCCACGTTGTCGGGCCGTCCGGTGCGCGCGGCGTAGCTGTTGGGCAGGGCAGTGAACTCGAATGCAGCGATCTGTGACTGGCTCTTGCGCCAGCCCGATATCTCGTAATGCTGCCAGGGATTGAACACATAGCCGGTCTGACCCCAGTCAGCGGTTTGGCCATTGAGTACGTTCACGCCGTCCACCGACATCACAGCCAGAAGCCGTCCGCCAGTCTGATTGCGCACCGAGACCGAGTAGCGGTGCCCGGGCTTACCGGCCACGTAGTATCGACCCTCGTGCTGGTACACCGGCAGCACCCGGCCGGTGTCGCGGTCGCGTCCTGTGATATCGGCCAGATGGCCCACCGCATGTGCGGGCAGTGCAATCAACGTGAGGCTGAGAGCGGCTAGCGCGTTGCGCTGCGAAAGCGGGAACAGTGCATGCAATTTCATAGGTTTTACGGTTTGCTGATATAGGCAGGCCTATGAACGTAACACCCGGCACAGGGGGGTTAAGACAAAGCAACTTGTTTGCGCCGATAGAGCGCCAAGGCAAGCTGTAATACAGTTCGCTTATGCAGCAGTGGAT
>CAYSMM010000246.1:2499-3983 GCA_964432095.1 uncultured Burkholderiaceae bacterium
GGATGCAACTTCTTAGGCAACTTCCCGGCGGCGCATGCAGGCGGCTCGTGCTATGGCTGGCAGGTGGGGCGGTGTGCGCGCTCATGACCGGCTGTGGCACGCTTTACGCCACGGCCGGCAACGGCCATGGGCAGCAGGTGATGTTGCTGGGTTTCGATCCGGTGGCGTACTTCACTGAGGGCAAGCCCGTGCGCGGTGAGCGTAAGCACCAGGTGACGACCAATGATGGCGTGACCTACTACTTCGCGAGCCGCAACCATCAGTCACTGTTCGTCAGTTCGCCGCAGCGCTACGAGCCGCAGTATGGCGGCTTCTGTGCCAAGGGCGCGGCTTATGGCATGAAGGCGGGCAGCGACCCCACCGCGTGGGAGATTCACGACGGCCGCCTGTTCATTTTCAGTTCAGAATATTCGCGGCAGTTGTGGCTGATGGACCGCGACCTCAACGTCAAGCGGGCTGACGAGTACTGGCCGCAGATGCGCGGCGTAGGCTGGCGCGTGCTGACCCTTGCACGGCTGGTGTTTCGCGTGCCGCATTACAAAAGCACGCGCGAGCTCGAGGAGGAGTGGCAGAGTCGCAATCCGGGCAAGGTTTTGCCCAAGTCAGATTTCGGCTACCCGCAGGAGAACCTTTTGTTCACTCCGGGCTGGCGCGCGGCGCAAGGGCGAGGTCAACCGGCGCTGGGGTGGCCCGATTGAGCTTGCGCGTTGCAGTGGTGGGCTGCGGGCCCTCAGGGATTGCCGCCCTCAAAAACTTTGCCGATGCTGGCTTTGACGTCACCGGCTTCGAGATGGCGCAGGGCGTGGGCGGCAACTGGCGCTACAACGACCCCACCGGTCACAGCAGCGTATTCAGCACAACCCACATCATCTCCAGTAAAACCAACAGCCAGTACGAAGACTTTCCTCTGCCGGCACATTACCCCGACTACCCCTCGCATGCGCAACTCAAGGCCTACTTCGAAGCCTATGCCGGGCACTTCGGCCTGCTGCCCAAAGTCCGCTTTGGCACCGTGGTGCATGACTGCACGCCCTTGGGTGATGTTGCTGGCAAGCCGCGCTGGCGGGTGAGCTTTCACCCGCGCGGTGCGCCTGAGCAAATCAGCCACGAAGACTTTGATGCACTCGTGGTGTGCAACGGCCACCACAACCAGCCGCGCTGGCCTGATTACCCCGGCACCTTCAATGGTGAGTATCTGCACAGCCACGGCTTCAAGACTGCCGAGCCTTTCAAGGGTAAGCGCGTGCTGGTGATTGGCGGCGGCAACTCGGCGTGTGACTGCGCAGTGGAATGCAGCCGTGTGGCGGAACGCGTGGATTTGTCGTGGCGGCGCGGTTACTGGCTGCTGCCCAAGTTCTTGCTTGGCAAGCCGGTGGACACCTTGCCGCGCGCTGGCTGGTTGCCGGTGCGCTTGCAGCAGTGGTTACTGGAGTCGCTGATCAAGATGACACAGGGTAGCAACGAGGCCGCAGGCCTGCCTGCGC
>CAYSMM010000247.1:0-3957 GCA_964432095.1 uncultured Burkholderiaceae bacterium
ACTTGGCGTTGGAGCCGATGTGAAAGGCATCGTTCACAAGGATTTTTGCGGGTTCGCCAAGTACTCGTACCCCTGACACCGAAACGATTTCCTCACTCGTAGTGAGCAGTGCTGCCGAGACACCAGGAACGCCCGTCCTCGCCAGAAAATCTCGTACTAATTGATCGAGTGCGGCTTGTTTCGAGGAGAGGGGTGGGACGCGAGTCGACGGGTCTTCGCCGCCACCGCAACCGTAGAGTGCGAGGCCGGATCCGAGAAGAATCGTGCTCGACAGAAAGGTTCTTCGGCGCATGATGAGTTCCTTTTTTGGATTGAAAAGAAAGTGCGAGCGGACGTTAGAAGACGACTTTGACGCCGAGCGAGATCATTCCTGTTTTCAAGCGTTTAGTGGTTTCCGGAAGGTAGTCGTAGTCAAGGGTCGCCGCGATTTCTGGTGTGATCCGATATTCGCCACCAATACCGAACAAGACGCCCGATTTGCTACCGGTGATCGTCGAGGCGATTGGAAGCACGTTCGTGCCAGACAACTTCGAGCGCGCGAATCCCGCACGTGCGTTAATCGCAAAGCGATCTCCTATCGGAAGACGCCCCGTTCCGGCGAGATAAAACGCGCTGATCTCGCCTTTTTGTGTGACGTTCGTATCGCTTACAACGAATGAGCGTTTCAGTGTCGATGAGCGAAACCCACCTGCTTCAAAACCAAAATTCTCGGTGAGCTGAAAGCCTGCAAAAAGCTTACCGCCGTTGCCGTTCTTTGATGCGTTCGAGGGGCCGTTTTTAAGCGTGACGCCTGAGGTGCGTGCACCGAATGCGCTGAGTGCGCCGCCAACATACGCTCCTTCAACCGAGCGAAAGTCGCGCGGTGGAACTTGAGCGCGCACGCTGCCTGCAAACGTCGTCGTGCAAAGTACAGCGAGGAGTGGAAGGATATTTCTCATTTGATTACCTTTAGACAAACATGGGATGCGTTGTGCAACACGCTTTGTTGGTCGGATGCGCGTCACACAACGATATGAATGCTAGAAACCGAACCTTAGGAATTGCTTATGAATTGCGGCCCGCAAGAACGGCTAGCTTCCGCGCGTACGACCGCAATTCGTGCAAACGCATGCGTAACGAATGACCCTCGTCTTGATTTGAGAGTTGCCAAAGTTCGCGTTACGCAAGCAGCCACGCAACGTGCTCGCGCACGAGCGCGCTCGGACGCGTTGCGCGAGTGAGAAGTGCTGCGATGATCTCGGTTGTGGCCGGCCTGGTGGCCTACACCAGCTTCGGTTCCCCCGCTCTGCGCATGGCACGCGAACGCCCGCGCGCCAGCATCTTGGGTATCACGCCGCGCGCGAGCACCGCACGCCGCCTGGCGCTGGTGTGGGGCGGTCAGCCCGTGCTCAGCCCCGACGTTGCCAACGTAGGCCGCATGATCCGTCTGGCCATCGATACCGCAAAACAAAAGCCTCGGGTTCGCAGCGCACGGTCAGCCCCAGGTCATCGTTGCGGGTGTGCCTTTCGGCACCCCGGGCAGCACTAAACTGCTGGCATCACGCAGGTGGATTGAAGCCCCAGATTGTTGAATTGAAGTTCACGCTGGATTCACTTTGCCTATGATGCAGACAACTCCCAAGCGCCTACAGTCTGGTTCACCAGAGCGCAGTCTGCGTCATTTTTGGAGACAATCATGATCAAACCGTCCCTCTTCAACCGCCGCCGCGTGGTGCAAGCCATCGCACTGTGCTTAGCCGTGACCGGCAGTAGCGCCATGGCACAGGCCTACCCCAGCAAGCCGATCAGCCTGGTTGTTCCGTTCCCCACCGGTGGCACCACCGACGTGCTGGCCCGCGCGCTGGCCGACAAGCTCTCGCAGACCCTTGGGCAGCCGGTCATCGTGGAAAGCAAGCCCGGTGCGGGCGCTACCATCGGTGCTGACTACGTGGCCAAGGCCAAGCCCGACGGCCACACGCTGCTCATGGGCGCGGTGCATCACACCATCGCTTCCAGCGTCTACAAGAAGCTGCCCTACGATTTCTCCAAAGACCTAGCTCCAGTGACCACTGTGGCACTGGTGCCCAACGTGCTAGTGGTCAACGCCAGCACACCCGTCAAGAACGTGGGCGAGCTGATTGCCATGATCAAACCCAGCCCGGGCAAGTTTGCCTATGGCTCCAACGGCAATGGCACCGCACAGCACCTGATCGGCACGCAGTTCCAGAACCTCACCGGTACCGAATTGATCCACACTCCCTACAAGGGTAGCAGCCCACTCACGACCGATCTGCTGGGCGGCCAGATCCTGATGAGCTTTGACACGATCACGCCGGTGCTTCCGCACATCAAGGCAAGCAAGTTGCGCCCGCTGGCCGTGACCACCGGGCAGCGCTCGGCCGCGCTGCCCGACGTACCTACGCTCGAAGAAGTCGGCCTCAAAGGCTTCAACATCGGCACCTGGTTCGGTGTACTGGCCCCTGTGGCCACGCCCAAGGACATCTTGACGCGCCTGAACACCGAGATGGTCAAGATCATCCAGTCACCCGAGTTCAAAGCCAAAATGGCTGACATCGGTGCCGAGCCTATCGGCAACACCAATGCTCAGATGGCGCAGCAAATCGCCAGCGAGACCGAGAAATTCGGCAAGCTGGTGAAAGACGCCAAGGTGGTGATCGAATAAAACGCCCTGAACGGGGCTCGGTCTGTCGAATATCAAAGAGCCCCACGGGTTGCGCTCTGCAGGGCTCGTTTTATTTTGAATCAGCCTTGGCAGAGTCATCTCATGGCTGATTCGAACCCGTAAGACAGTTTTGTGGCGTCACGTGGCATCACGTGACTTCACAGCATTGGCGCCGAACCGTTGTGTTAGCCAATGCAGCGCGAGGTGCGAGGTTGCGATGAAGCTGCTGCGAGTGAAGGCTGCGAAGCGCCCAGCATTGGTGGCAGATGCAGCTTGTGTAGCGCAAGTAGCTGGCTAAGACAACGCTGTTCAGCATCAACTGCCCTGCGCAAGTCGCAAAATGCGGCGTAAGACAATAATACTCATAGAAGTGTAATGCCGTTTCTGGTATTCAATAGTGAATTAACGACATATTACTCAGTGGAGTTATGCATTCAATGCTAGCGAATGCCATAGGGACTGGCAACTCACCCGATGGCGTGTGAGTAAGTCACTCATGGCTGCTGCAAAAACTCATCATCCTGTCGCCTCAAATATAAGCGCTAAGCCAAGTCGAGCGGCTATGTAAATGACTTACCCCACTCAATCATCAACAGCTTCGGTAAGTCCTTGTCGGACTTGATGCTCGCCTCGTAACGCCTGAGTTTTACCGTCATCTTTACCGTCATTTTGACTGGGATCCCCAAGCGCAGCTTTCACCATCGATCGACATCTATCGAGAGCAGTCGGCGTGTCCACGATGGCCAGCTTTCGAGATCTATGGCGGTCTATCGCGTCTCCGCATGTGATCTCTCAAGCGTGAGCAGACTCTCTGCTCTTCGAAAAGAGATCGCGGAGACGCCTACATCAAACGCCCTAAGTTCTTGTCGCATCGAGTCTTTTCGGCGATTTTTTTACCGTCACAGCGCTACCGCTCTCACGCAACACCCCTGGCCTAGACGATCAGCGTTCAGGTTCCCATGCATCGCGAGGCCATGCAACGTCCGTCTGCGCAGGACCACCGGCACGATTGTCTCTCCTCCTCTCTGGGCGCTACGTGCGGCACGCAACGTCCTCGCGGACGGTCGACCGCAGATTGGGACCACGCGTTGCGGCCTGCAAGTCCCAAACAGCCTCAGTCTCGATCACCTCGACGAAGCGCTCGGCACTGAAGCCGTCGGGGTACAGACTCCAGCCGGACTCGCTTGCATCTGCTTCATGCGTCTCGTCGACTCCGTAGTTCCCCGCGAGCAGTCCCCCTGGATCGTTCAACAGGTGTCGATCATCGCGAAGCGCGATGATCAGCTCTTCGACGG
>CAYSMM010000248.1:0-3925 GCA_964432095.1 uncultured Burkholderiaceae bacterium
GTTGAGATCGATGAGGTCGAATACCTTGCCCAGATCCACTGCAAATGGCTCTTTGCGCTGGCCTACGAACATGCGGCCGTCCGAGCAGCCGGGGATCTTGATGTTGTAGGTGTGTTTGGCAGCGTACTGTGCGTAGCCGCTAGGGCCGCCGAAGGTTTTGTCGCCGATATTGTCCACCGGCTTGTCGAAGGTGCTTGCGCCGCTGACCGCATTGGTGATGCTGGCGCGCTGGCCAGTGCGGCGGTCGCCACGCACGATGTCCACTGAATAAGTTTCGCGCAGGTTGGACGTCCCCGCATTCACATCGGTAATCTGCCCAGCCTGCCGCAGCGGGATGGACACGTTCTTGCCGCCGATCGGCAGTTGAATATCGGCCAGCGTGTGCTTGTGGCGAAACTGAAAGGTGAGGTCTTCAACGCCGTCACCGTTATTGTCGATGTGAATCTCATACAGCGCGTCGGGATCGAGCGCAAAGTAATTCGGACCACCGTAGGCATCTTGTAGCGGCAGGTAATTGGCAATCAACGTCACGAAGCCGTCGCGGCCGGCTTCATAGCTGCGGAACATGTAGAAGTCAGTGCCATCCACCTTGGGTTGCGTGGTGATGAAGGGGGCTTCTCGATGGCTGGACGCTACCGCGACGCTGGAAACACCAGCCGTTGTGGCCGCGAGCATTGCCGCAGCTATTACGCCGTGGCGTAATACCGGCACGACGCGTGCGTTGTGAGTGGAACGAGTACGAGAGCGCATGAATCAGTCCTCCTTGAGCGTCTTGTATGGATGCGTCGGGTTGGGTGACGCATTGGCAATACGCACTCGTTCAGCAGCTGGATTCAGCTCCGCAAGCAAAATGTTTTTGTGATTGACGTGTGACGATGCGGCACCTACTCTTTAAGCATGCACCCCTGGTGGTGCAGCAAGGAGGCTGTATGAACCTCGGTTACGAAAATGAGGATCATGATGGCTTGGACTATGCGATCACGCATTGGCTGCCCATCGCGCTGCCGGTGTGTGCCGGGCTGATCATGTTTGCGCTGGCAACGCTGGCGTCATTTTTCGGCTTGCTGGGATCGCCGTGTCAGTGCCAGGCATCAGGCCTGCAGCTCGCAGGTGTAATGGTTTGCTTATCTGCGGCTATACATAATAGAGTAAATGACTATTACTGGTTTATAAATGTGCAGTAATCGCGTTATACTCAATGCTGTATAAAGCCTTGACGACATCTGATGTTGCTGCCGATCACAACGCGCTATTGCGTGCGTTTGTCATCGCTGCGCACCGTGTTGCTTGCAGCAGGCTCGGCCACGATGCGCGCATGCCGCTCAAAGCTCAAATAGGCCCACGCCCAGTCCAGCATCACCACCAGCCGGTTGCGAAAGCCGATCAAGAAGTAGATGTGAATGAAAAGCCAGAACAGCCAAGCGAGGTAACCACTCCACTTCACGCGGCCGAGCAGCGGAAATTCCACGTCTGCCACAGCGGCATTGCGGCCGATCGTGGCGAGCGAGCCATAGTCAGCATAGCGAAATGGCCGCGTGGCCTGCCCGCGCATGCGGCGCAAGATGTTTGCTGCCGCGGCGCGGCCCATTTGCTTGGCTGCGGCTGACACGCCGGGCACAGGCTGTGGTGGACTGTCAGAGCGCACCACACTGTTGGCCGCTGCAAGATCGCCGATCACACTGATGGTGGCGTGGCCAGGCACACTCAAGTCGGGCTCGACGATCACGCGGCCTGCACGGTCGAGTGCGCAGTGCGTGCTAACTGCAAGCGCCTTGCCAAGCGGCGAAGCCTGCACGCCCGCAGCCCACACCACGCAGCCTGCATTCACCACACGACTCATGCCGTCGCGCTCCATCGTCACGCGGCCGTCTTCCACCGCTACCACGCGAGAGTTAAGCTGCACGTCCACCCCCAGCCTTTGCAACTGCGCCAGCGCGCTAGCCGACAACTGCTCGTCAAAACTCGGCAGCACGCGCGAACCGCCCTCCACCAGCAGCACGCGTGACGTTGAAAGGTCGATATGGCGAAACTCGCGTGGCAGCGTGTGCCGCGCAATCTCAGCCATCGTGCCCGCCATCTCCACGCCCGTAGGTCCCGCACCGATCACCACTGAGGTTAGCAAGGCCTGGCGTTTGGCCGCATCACTTTCAAGCTCGGCTTGTTCATACGCCAGCAGCAGGCGGCGGCGCAGCATGAATGCGTCCTCCAGCGTCTTGAGCCCAGGGGCTGCAGCGGCCCAGCCGTCATGGCCAAAGTAGCTGTGTGTGACCCCTGCAGCCACAATCAAATGATCGAAGGCGAAGCGCCGGCCGTCTGCCAGATGTACCTGTTTGGCATTCGCATCGATGCTTATGACTTCACCCATCAGCACCGCCACGTTGGGTTGGTTGCGGAACAAATGCCGGATGGGTGCGGCAATCGCCGGTGCGCTCAGTCCAGCAGTGGCCACTTGATACAGCAGCGGCTGAAATAAGTGGTGGTTGGTGCGGTCGATCAGTGTGATGCGTACCGGCGCACGATGCAGCGCCTTGGTAGCTTCGAGGCCGCCAAAGCCACACCCGACGATGACGATATGAGCTAAATCAGTCATGTTTGTTTTTGCTGGCGGCCATGTTCGCCTACGCGGGCCGATCCCCGCTGCAGCGGGGCCCCTCGTCCTGCGCTACGGCGCTGCGCGCCAAAGCCCCAACCGACGACGACAACGTGTGTTGATTCGGTCATGTTTGCTTTCGTTGCGGCTATATCGCGGACGCGGTTAATCAGCAGTTTTGATCTACCCGATAGCGATTACGGGTTTACCCTTAGTTTAGTGGATTCCCGGTTTTTGCGGCCAACGCCACAACAAGGCTGTACGTTTGCTGTCAAAAGCGGGTTTGTGCAATGAGGTGGTTTATGCTTACAGCCCACATTTACCCCGCGCAGCGGCGCCTTAACTACGTCTTCAACATGCCTGAGTCCGAGTTCCCCACCACTGCAGGCGCGCATACGCAAACCGAAGACGCTGGCGATTTGCCGCTGCTGCCCTCCGATGCGCTTGCCCCGCACACACGGCTGGGCGAGTTTGAGTTGTTGCGCACGCTGGGGGTGGGTGGGTTTGGCATCGTGTATCTAGCCTTCGATCATGCGCTGGAGCGACACGTCGCCATCAAGGAATATTTGCCCTCGTCACTAGCCGGCCGTGACGGTAGCTCGCGCATTTCGCTGCGCTCGGCGGCTAACGCCGACACCTACGCCGCCGGCTTGCGCTCGTTCGTTAATGAGGCCAGGCTGCTGGCCCAGTTTGACCATACCTCGCTGGTGAAGGTCTATCGCTTCTGGGAAGCCAACGGCACTGCCTACATGGTGATGCCGTTTTACGAAGGCGAGACGCTGAAGACCCGCCGCGAGCGCCTGCAGCGCCCGGCCGACGAAGCCTGGCTGCGCAGCATGCTCGGGCCTGTAATGGCTGCGCTCGACGAACTGCATGCTGTGAACGTGTTTCATCGTGATGTATCGCCTGACAATATCCTGCTGCTGGAAACGGGCGTTCCTGTGTTGCTAGACCTGGGTGCAGCGCGCCGTGTGATTCACGACAAAACGCATGCCCCCACGGCCATTCTCAAACCGAGCTTTGCGCCCATCGAGCAATACGCCAGTGTTTCGGGCCTTAAGCAGGGCCCCTGGACGGATTTGTACTCACTGGCTGCGGTGGTTTATTACTGCATCACCGGCATGCCACCAGCGCCTTCGGCCGCGCGTACCGTGCATGACGAGCACAAGCCGCTGGCGCAACTGGCCCCTACCATCGAGCGTGAGTTTGGCGTGTCGTACTCGGGTAGTTTTTTGCGCGCCATTGACTGGGCGCTTTCCGTCAAGCCCGATGACCGCCCGCAGTCGATAGATGCCATGCGTGCCGCACTCAATGGCCGCGGCGAGCGCCCTGCGG
>CAYSMM010000249.1:0-3904 GCA_964432095.1 uncultured Burkholderiaceae bacterium
TTGAGCAGCTCTTCTACGTCGCTGGCACGCATGATGCCAAGTTCCTCGGCCAATTCGGCAATCGACCGGCCCGTGGCAAGCGCCTTCTTGGCCAACATGGCAGAGCGCTCGTAACCGATCTTGGGGTTCAGCGCAGTGACGAGCGACACCGACTTGCGCACGCGCTCGGCCAGCAGCTCGGTGTTGGCTGTGATGCCCAGCACACAATTCTCACGCAGTGTCATGCTGGCATTGGCCAGGTGGTTGATGCTTTTGAACAGGCTCCAGCCAATGACCGGCTCAAACGCATTGAGTTGCAACTGCCCGGCTTCGGCGGCCATGGTCACCGTCATGTCGTTGCCAATCACCTCAAAGGCCACCTGGTTCATCACCTCGGGGATCACCGGGTTGACCTTGCCCGGCATGATGGACGAGCCTGCGGCACGCGGCGGCAGGCGGATCTCGTTGAAGCCGGCCTGCGGGCCGCTGGAAAGCAGGCGCAAGTCATTGCAGGTTTTCGACAGCTTCACTGCTATGCGCTTGAGAACGCCCGATAGCTGCACGAACGCACCGCAATCCTGAGTGGCTTCCACCAGGTTGGCGGCCTTGACGAGCGGATAGCCGCTTTCGTCGCGCAGATACTTGATGGCCAGATCGGCATAGCGTGCATCGGTGTTGATGCCGGTGCCAATGGCGGTTGCACCAAGGTTCACCTCGGTAATCAGCGCCTTGGCCTCGGACAGGCGCGCCTCGTCTTCACCGATCATTACGCTGAAGGTGCTGAACTCCTGCCCCAACGTCATGGGCACGGCATCCTGCAACTGGGTTCGGCCGATCTTGAGGACGTTCTTGAACTCGTCAGACTTGTTTTCAAACGCAGCGCGCAGGCTCTTCATCGACACCAGCAAACGGTCGATGGCAAAGCACAGCGCCAGCCGTACTGCAGTGGGGTAAACGTCATTGGTGCTTTGCGACGCATTCACATGATCGTTGGGGTGCAAGTATTCGTACTGCCCCTTGGCATGGCCCATCATCTCGAGTGCGCGATTGGCGATCACCTCGTTGGCGTTCATGTTGGTGCTGGTGCCGGCGCCGCCCTGCACCACGTCGCACACGAACTGCTCGTGCAGCTTGCCTGCGATCAACTCGTCGCACGCCTTGATGATGAAGTCGGCCTTGCGTTTGTCGAGCACGCCTAAATCGAAATTGGCTTTCGTGGCCGCCTTCTTCACGTAGGCCAGCGCCCTGATGATGTCGGCATAGGCACTCAGTTTGAGGCCGGTGATGGGGTAATTTTCAATGGCCCGGAGCGTGTGAATGCCCCAGTAGGCGTTGTCGGGGATCTCCCGCTCGCCTAGAAAGTCGTGTTCGGTACGCATGGCTTTTGGCTGCTTCTCGATATGCAATCAATGGTGATTCAAACGTGCGCGCATTGTGTTGAGCACGCATTAAAAACGCCAATGCCAAAGCTGGATTCAGCTATGCGTTTGGCGCATTACTCGAGCGTTCGCCCCGAAATATCGAGCGTTGCAAGCAGGCTCCAGATCTCGTTGGCTAGGGGTTTGCCCGGGCGCTCGCGGCTCGGCCGCTCGCGGTAGAGGCGCACTTCCAGCGGCGCCGAAAGCTGCGGGTGGGCGACCTTGAGCTGCCCGAGTTCCACCTCCTCGGTGACTGACCGGCTAGGCAAAAATGCAATGCCTTTGCCTTGCAGCGCGAGCATCTTCAGGCCCTCGGCCATGTCGGTTTCGTAGCAGCGCTCCAGGTGCAAAGGTGGGTCGCTGGTGGCCACCAGCGTCTCCGTCAGCCGCGCCAGATACGCAGGCTGCGTATACGCCAGAAACGGAACCGGCTTTTGCGGCGTACCCGGCAGCTTGTAGACCGCCCTGCCGCCTTTCGTACCGGTGTAGGGCTGCAGTAACTCGCGCGATAACACCATCATGTCGTAACGCGCCGCGTCCAGCTCGATGGGCTGCGACGGATGATGATATGAAATCAGCAAATCACATGAACGCTCGACGAGTTGCAGCACTGCGTCATGCACGTTCATGGCGTTGAGCCGCACCGGGATAGGTCCCAGCCGCTCCTCCAGCGCCACGAACCAGCGCGGGAAAAACCCGAAACTCACCGAGTGGGGTACCGCAAACACCAGTTGCTCGCCCACGCCGACACGCTGGCCGCGCACGAAAGAGCGCGCGTTAATGACGTTCTCAATCAGCTCGCGCGCCCGGTCGATGAACACCTCGCCAGCAGGCGTCAGCCGTGTGGGGTATGTGGTGCGGTCGATCAGCGCGGCACCAACCCACGCCTCCAGCGACTGAATACGGCGCGAGAATGCCGGCTGGCTAACATGCCGCTGCTCGGCAGCACGCGAGAAGCTGCCGGTTTCAGCGAGTGTCACGAAGTCTTCAAGCCACTTGAGTTCCATGGTGATGTTTCTGCCTCAGGCGCGCCCAAGCTGGTTTTGCTGATGGTAACGAGCGCTGTAGTGGAAGTCGAATTTATATTACTGCTATTTGTATGTAGTCTTTACTGGTAGATATACGTGAATTTTAATATTTATACATCATTGAGTATAGGTTGTGACGACTCTATCTGTTGCTGTGCATGATCGCGCACCTGCTGCGCCCACATTTGCGCATATCGGCCATTAGCCTGCAACAACTCGGTATGCGTGCCGCGCTCGATGATTGCTCCGTCCTCAAGCACCAGAATTTGATGCGCATGCGCAATCGTCGACAGGCGATGCGCAATCACGAGCGTGGTGCGGCCCTGCGCCACCTCGCGCAGTTCGGCCTGAATCGCCTGCTCGGTCTTGGTGTCCAGCGCCGAGGTGGCCTCGTCGAAAATCAGGATCGGTGGATTCTTGAGCACGCAACGCGCAATGGCCACGCGCTGCTTCTCGCCGCCGCTGAGCTTGAGGCCGCGCTCGCCCACCAGCGTGCCGTAGCCGTCGGGCGTAGAGATGATGAAGTCGTGAATGTGCGCAGCCTTCGCCGCCGCGATCACCTCGTCGCGTGTCGCGCCGGGTCGGCCGTAGGCAATGTTGTACTCGATCGTGTCGTTAAACAGCACCGTGTCTTGCGGCACGATGCCAATCGCGGCGCGTACACTGGCCTGCGTCAGCGAAGGCAGGGCGCTGCCGTCGATGCTGATGCAGCCTTGCTGTGCATCGTAAAAACGGAACAGCAGGCGCGACAGCGTGCTCTTGCCCGCACCCGACACACCGACCACTGCAACGGTTTTGCCCGCAGGAATGTCGAAGCTCACTCCCTTGAGAATCGGTCGCCTGGAGTCGTACGCAAAGTGAACGTTCTCAAACCGCACGGTTGCGCCCTGCGTCCTGAGCGGCACTGCACCGGGCGCGTCGGCCACTTCGCGGTTTTCTCGCAGCAAGGAGAACATGCGCTCCATGTCTGTGAGCGACTGCTTGATTTCGCGGTACACCACTCCCAGAAAGTTGAGTGGCATGTAAAGCTGAATCATGAACGCGTTGACGAGAACCAGATCGCCCAGGCTCATGCTGCCGTTGACTACGCCCACGGTGGCACGCCATACCAGCAGCGTCACCGCCACCGCGATGATCAGGCTTTGCCCGAGGTTGAGCAGCGACAGTGATTTTTGTGATGTGACCGATGCGCTCTCCAGTTGCTGCAGGTTGGTGTCGTAACGCTGCGATTCATACGCCTCGTTGCCGAAGTATTTGACGGTTTCGTAGTTCAGCAGCGCGTCTATGGCCTTGGTGTTGGCGCGAGCGTCCTGCTCGTTCATCTGCCGGCGGAACTTGGTGCGCCACTCGGTCACACTCACGGTAAAGCCTATATACAGCACCAGCGCCGTGAGTGCGATACCGGCAAACCAGACGTCGTACTTCAGCAGCAAGAGCGTGATGACGAGCGTGATCTCCACCAGCGTGGGGACAATGTTG
>CAYSMM010000250.1:0-3873 GCA_964432095.1 uncultured Burkholderiaceae bacterium
TGCGATGCTGGCGGAAGACTTAGGTGTTCCCTTCGTCGAGCTGAGCCGCGAGATCGAGAAGTTCGCTGGCTGCAGCATCGGCGAGATCCAGGCCTTGTATGGCCAGAACGCCTATCGCCGCTACGAGCGCCGCGCCCTGGAAGACTTGATCCAGCTGTATTCCGAGGCGGTGATCACCACGCCCGGGGGCATTGTGTCCGACCCGGTCAATTTCAATTTGCTGTTGCAGCACTGCACCACTGTGTGGTTGAAAGCGGAGCCTGAAGATCATATGAAGCGGGTGCTCGCTCAGGGTGATACACGCCCTATGGCCGCAAGCCGCGAAGCGATGCAGGACCTGAAGTCTATCCTCGCCGGGCGCGCCGCTTTCTATTCAAAGGCGGAGTTCCATCTCGATACCAGCCATCAAGCCCTAGGGCCGACCTTTTTATCCCTACGCACTTTGGTGCGTGAGGCGCTCGAATTACCTGTCTGATTCTGTACTAAACCATCATATGCATAAAATTGCATTTTATGTTTCTGCCAAAAATTAATATGCAATATAATACGCTAATTTAAAGAATGAATGAATCAAGCAGTATCGACAGCCAATAGCATACGGACGACAACCAGATGGCCATTGAACGCGTCGACTATCAGATCGCGCCGCATCAGTACAAGCACTGGAAGCTGAAGTTCGAGGGCCCGGTCGCCACACTTGCAGCCGACTTTGACGAGAACGGCGGCCTGCGTCCTGGCTACAAGCTCAAGCTCAACAGCTATGACCTGGGTGTAGACATCGAGCTGAACGACGCGATCAATCGCATCCGCTTCGAGCATCCCGAGGTACGCACAGTCGTCATTACCAGCCTCAAGGACAAAGTGTTTTGTTCAGGCGCCAACATCTTCATGCTTGGCATGTCCAGTCACGCATGGAAGGTGAACTTCTGCAAGTTCACCAACGAAACCCGCAACGGGCTTGAGGATTCCTCGAAGAACAGCGGCCTGAAGTTCCTGGCTGCCGTCAATGGCGCATGCGCGGGCGGTGGCTACGAACTGGCTCTGGCCTGCGACGAGATCATCCTGGTTGACGACCGCTCAAGCGCTGTCAGCCTGCCGGAAGTGCCGCTGCTGGGCGTGCTGCCTGGCACCGGCGGCTTGACCCGCGTGACTGATAAACGCAAGGTGCGGCATGATCTTGCTGACATTTTCTGTACCACCACAGAAGGTGTTCGCGGCCAGAAGGCCAAAGACTGGCGATTGGTCGATGACATCGCTAAGCCGGCGCAGTTTGCTGCCAAGGTGCAGGAGCGCGCACTGGAACTGGCCAAGGCCAGTGACCGCCCCCCTCATGGCAAGGGCGTGGCGCTGACTCCGCTGATCCGTACCATCGAAGCCAACGCACTGCATTATCCGTTCGTGACGGTTGAGATCGATCGCACAAAGTGCACTGCCGTGTTTACTGTGAAGGGGCCCACCGGCGCGCAACCGACCGACGTGGCCGGCATCGAGGCCGCAGGTTCCGACTGGTATCCACTGCAGCTGGCCCGCCAGCTGGAAGATGCCATTCTCCAGATGCGTACGAATGAGTTGGACATCGGCCTGTGGTTGATGAAGACCCAGGGCGACGCTGCCGCAGTGTTGGCGATGGACGCCACGCTGTCCACCAACGCCCACCACTGGCTGGTGCGTGAGACAGTGGGCTATCTGCGTCGCACCTTCAGCCGCATCGATCTCAGCTCGCGCAGCTTGTTCGCACTCATCGAGCCTGGCTCATGCTTTGCTGGCACTTTCTTGGAGTTGGCGCTGGCCTGCGACCGCAGCTATATGCTGATGCTGCCAGACGACGCCATCAAGACGCCCAGGCTGACAGTCGGTGAGGCCAACTTCGGTCAGTACTCAATGATCACCGGCCAGAGCCGCCTGCAGCGCCGCTTTTATGAAGAAGCGCAGGCCCTCGAAGCCGTGCACGCTGCCGCCAATCAGGCGCTCGACGCCGACGCCGCATTCAAGCTCGGCCTCGTCACGAGCAACCCGGATGACATCGACTGGGCCGACGAAACTCGCATCGCCATCGAGGAGCGCGTAGCGATGAGCCCCGACGCACTGACCGGCCTGGAGGCCAACCTGCGCTTCAACGGCCCCGAGAACCTGTTCACCCGCATCTTTGGCCGCCTCACTGCTTGGCAAAACTGGATCTTTCAGCGCCCCAACGCCGTGGGTGAGAAAGGTGCACTCAAGGTGTACGGTAAGGGCGACAAGGCGGCGTTCGACTGGAACCGCATTTAACGTTTCACCTCCCACGCGCGGGAGAGGGTTAGGGTGAGGACAGATAAGGACTCAACAGCATGAACGGCATGAATAGCATCAACTACAGCGAGAAGATTCCTAACAACGTCAACTTGACCGAAGACCGCGCGCTGCAGCGCGCGCTCGAAAGCTGGCAGCCCAACTTCCTGAGCTGGTGGGATGACATGGGCCCGGAAGGCACCACCGACACCGAGGTGTATCTGCGAACCGCGGTGAGCGTCGATCCGCAAGGCTGGGCGCAGTTCGGCCATGTGAAGATGCGCGACTACCGATGGGGCATCTTCCTCAATCCGGGCGAAGCCAACCGCATGATCCACTTCGGCGATCACCTCGGCGAGAAAGCCTGGAACGAAGTGCCTGGTGAATACCGCGCGAACCTGCGCCGTATCATCGTGACGCAGGGTGATACTGAGCCCGCAAGCGTGGAACAGCAGCGCCACCTGGGGTTGACCGCGCCTTCGATGTACGACCTGCGTAACCTGTTTCAGATCAATGTGGAAGAAGGCCGCCACCTGTGGGCCATGGTGTATTTGCTACACAAGTATTTTGGGCGCGATGGCCGCGAGGAAGGCGAGGCGCTGCTTCAGCGCCGCAGCGGCCAGCAAGACAACCCGCGCATTCTGCAAGCCTTTAATGAGCAAACGCCTGACTGGCTGAGCTTCTTCATGTTCACTTACTTCACCGACCGCGATGGCAAGTTTCAGTTATGCGCTCTAGCAGAAAGCGCTTTCGACCCGCTTGCACGCACCACCAAGTTCATGCTCACCGAGGAGGCGCACCACATGTTCGTCGGCGAGTCGGGTGTGAGCCGTATCATCCAGCGCACCTGTCAGGTGATGAACGAGCTGAAGACCGACGATGTGAAGAAGCTGCGTGAAGCTGGGGTCATCGACCTGCCGACACTGCAGCGCTACCTGAACTTCCACTTCAGCGTCACCATAGACCTGTTCGGTGCCGATGAGTCGAGCAACGCCGCGACGTTTTACAGCACTGGCCTGAAGGGCCGCTATGAGGAGGGCAAGCGCAATGACGACCACTTGCTCAAGGGCCAGACCTACCGCGTGCTCAATGCCGTGGGGGGCCAGCTCGTCGAGAAGGAGGTGCCCCTGCTCAACGCACTCAATGAGGTGCTGCGCGATGACTACATCAGGGATTCGATCGCTGGCGTGGAGCGCTGGAACAAGGTCATCGAGAAGGTCGGCATCCCGTTGCGCCTGTACGCACCGCACAAGGCCTTCCACCGCAACATCGGTGCGCTGGCGGGTGTGAAGGTGAGTCCGGACGGCAAGGTGGTCAGCGATGCAGAATGGAACGCCAAAGTCGACGAGTGGTTGCCCAGCACGGCAGACCGCTCGTTCGTGCAAAGTCTGATGGGCCGCGTCGTCGAGCCGGGCAAGTTTGCCAACTGGATTGCGCCGCCGGTGATGGGCATCAACCGCCAGCCAATTGATTTTGAGTACGTACGCTTTAACTAAGCCAACCTTGCAGCGACTGTACTGCTTCGCCTTGACGGAGCACTCTCAGCTGCCCGGTAAGGCCGATCCAGTGTCCGCGGCTTGACTGGAGTTGCGACCTCGTGAATCA
>CAYSMM010000251.1:0-3866 GCA_964432095.1 uncultured Burkholderiaceae bacterium
TGTGCGTTCGTAGGTGACAAAGGCAAAAGGCAAACCCGAGGCTGATACATGAGGTTCGCGCCGCGTTTGCCTCCACTCACGCTCGGGTAAAGGAGGGAAGAGCGCATCACCCTCAAACGTATTTGCAATTTCGGTGATGTAGGCACGCTGTGCAAGCGGCAATGCCTCGGCATAAATCTGCGCACCGCCGATCACGAACACCTCTTGCGCATGCGCGCACAGGCGTAGCGCCTCGTGCAGCGAGCCTGCACGCTCCGCGCCGTTGTCATGCCAGTCTGGGTTGCGTGTCACCACAATATTACGACGACCTGGTAGCGGGCGAAATTTCGCGGGCAATGAATCCCAGGTCTTGCGCCCCATCACCACTGGGTGTCCCAGGGTCAGAGCTTTGAAATGCGCCATGTCCTCGGGCAAATGCCAGGGCAAGGTGTTGTTGTGGCCAATTACACCATTCGAGGCTCGGGCAAGGATGAGGTTCACTCGTGGCAGATTCATTGATGTCATCGTATTGAAATCGGTGCTTGCTGAGGTGCTATCCAACTAAGCATCGAGCGGTGAATCGCCACACTAAACAGCGACTGGTGCTTTGATCGCACCATGACACTGGTACTCCAGCACCTCGAAGTCCTCGTACTGATAATCAAAGATCGATGCAGGTTTGCGCTTGAGGTTGAGCAACGGGTAGGGGTAGGGCGTACGTGAAAGTTGCAGCTCGACTTGCTCGTGGTGATTGCTGTAGATGTGGCAGTCGCCGCCCGTCCAGATGAAGTCTCCGACATCGAGGTCACACTGCTCGGCAATCATGTGCGTGAGTAAGGCATAGCTGGCAATGTTAAACGGCACGCCGAGAAAAATATCTGCGCTGCGTTGATAAAGCTGACACGACAGTTTGCCGCGAGCACCGTCTGCGCTTGGAGCAACATAGAACTGAAAGAACGCATGGCAGGGCATCAGTGCCATCTTCGACAGCTCAGCCACGTTCCATGCACTCACGATGATGCGGCGTGAATCCGGGTTGGTTTTGAGCGTTTTGATGACGTCAGCAATCTGATCGATATGCCCGCCATCGGGCGTAGGCCAACTGCGCCACTGCACGCCGTACACCGGGCCGAGGTCACCGTCGGGCTTGGCCCATTCGTCCCAGATCGTCACACCACGCTCCTGCAGCCACTTGGCGTTGCCATCGCCACGCAAAAACCACAGTAACTCGTAGATGATGCTTTTGAGGTGCACCTTCTTGGTAGTGATGAGCGGAAAGCCCTCGCTCAAATCAAAGCGCATCTGATAGCCGAATACGCTTTTGGTGCCGGTGCCAGTGCGGTCTTGCTTGCTCACGCCGTGCGTGTACACATGACGCATGAAATCTTCGTACTGCGAACGGATAGGTCTGCTCATGACTGCATTATCGGCGAGCCTGCACAGGTCGTAGACGGTACTGTGTAGCAAGCGCTGCGTCGCGCGTATGAATGCTGATCGATTTAAATACTAATATGTGTATATAGACGTTACTGGAATACCAGTAATGATAAAAAACAATACATCATTTAGTATTAACTCGTATGTTTCCGAATTTTCACTAAAACCTCAGGCGATCCGCATAGCCCGTCATTTCCAGATAGCCACGGCCCAGCAAGCGGCCTTGCATGTCACGCAAGTCGCTGATGCCCTCCCAATAGATTGTGCCGGTGCTGACGCGGCTATCGAGTTCCTGGCTGTCAAGCAGCGCCCTGACGGTGAACTCACCTGCGGGGCACCGCACGCGCCATTCGACAGGGTACTTTGCCTGCGTGGCAGGTGAAACCCACACTCGCAAGGGTTCAAACTGCACTTGATTGGCAGCAAAGCTGCGAGCTGTGCCCTGTGGCGTACGAACGCTGCCACCTGCCCACAGACTGCTGCCATCAGCGCGCCGCAGGCGGTAGGCGGTGAGCGCACTGCCGTCGAGCAGATTCATGCCTATCCAGTCCCAGCCCACGGCGTCGGTATCGAGAATCTCCTCGCTCCACTCGTGATCCAGCCATGCAGTGCCGAGCACGCGCTGTGACTGCGTGTTGCTTCGCAACTCGCCTTGCACCTGCAACTGCGGTCGTGAGTAGTAGTAGCTTGCCTGCTGCGGCTTGGGACCTTTTTGTGAGTAGCCTGCGTCGCCCTGCAGCAGGGGCGAAGACTCAGTCGTTGCAGTGAGCGAGAACGCAAAGTCACGGTCTGCGGCTTGTAGGCGATAACTCGACGCACGACCGACATCCTCTCGCAGTAAGCTCCAGTCGCGGATATGTACGCGCGTGTCAGCCTCGGACGACTTGGCCAGGCCAAAGCCGGCGCGTGCAATGCGGCTTGCGTGTAGCAGCTTTGAGGTGCGCAAATCGGTAATCGCAGCGTGCGCGAACAGCAGTTGCCGCGCCGCAAAGCGGCTGGGGTTATTGCCCGCTGCGTCTACCCGCGAGCGAAAAAACGTGATTTGAAATCCAAATCGTGGTGAGCTGTCGGGCACCGTAACTGCGGCTTCTGCAAGGTAAAGCGCGCCGGTGATATACCACCACTCGGTGCGAAACTCAGGGTGAGCGCCATGGTCACGCGGGAAGCGTAGCGCCTGGCCTGGCAATACGCTGGGTGTGGTACGACGTTGACTTGCATGCCCAGTTGCAAGTGAAGCTGTCATCGCTGTACCCGCTGCACCCGCTGTATTAATCGGCAGCAACGCTAGCGATGCTTTCAGCAGTGAGCGTCGGCAGCAGCGGGTGTGATGTGGAGATGTCATTACCAATCCTCTCGGACGGCAATCACAGCGTTGGCGCCAGCTGCCTCGCGTCCTGCGATGGCCGCTGTCATGGTGCCTGCCACAAGCATCGCGCCGCTGAGTGCAATCAGGTGCAGCAGCGGCAATTGCAATTCCATGGTCCAGTGAAAGCTTTGCGGGTTGATCACATGCACCAGCACCACGCTAACGGCCAGCCCGAGCACCAGGCCGAGTGCAATGCCCACACTCGTCCACGCAGCGCCTTCCAGCGCTACCAGGCGGCGCAACTGAGTGCGTGTATAGCCCAGGTGCGCCAGCATGCCAAATTCCTTGCGTCGTGCCATGGTTTGTGCCGAGAAGCTGGCGGCCACACCAAACAGGCCGATGCCCACCGCCAGTGCCTGCAGCCAGTAAGTCACTGCGAAGCTGCGGTCGAAGATGTCGAGCGAGAGCTTGCGAATCTCCTGTGCAGAGGCGGTTTCCAGCAATTCGCCTTGCTCGACCGTGTTACGTATGTGCTGTTGCACATTGTTGGCAGCCGCGCCCGGTGCAAGCCATACGGCAAGATCGTTGACTCGCATGTCGCTGGTCAGGCTCTGCCAGTCGGCGATATCCATCACCACAGACCCATGCTGCCGGCTGAAATCACGCCACACCCCGCGCACCTGTGCGGGCACCACTTGCGTTCCTGCGGGTGTTGGCAGGGGTAGTTGCAGGGTTCCCCCAGGGCGTACGCCGTAGAGGTCAACGATAGCCTCACTGATGAATACGTGCAATACGCCTGCTTTCGCTGGCAATAAATCCCCCACCATGGGCAACACCGATTGCGGATCGCTGTTCAATGGCCGCGCGAGCAGCACGACGTTGGGCTGACGTGCATCGAACGATACCGGTTGCGAGCGCAAAGGTTCAACGCGTGCGATGCCAGCGATGCCTGCGATGCGCTGCACCTCCAGCGGCGAGAAGTAGTGGGTCGCCGCGCTGCTGCTTGTGCGAGCAGTGCGTACGTAGACATCGGCCGGCAGCATGCTGTTGAGCCATTCACTCACGGCGCTGCGAAAGCTCGTCACCATCACCGTCAACGCCACGGCCAGGCTCAGGCTGGCCACCACGGTGCAAATCGCCACCG
>CAYSMM010000252.1:0-3851 GCA_964432095.1 uncultured Burkholderiaceae bacterium
CGCGGCCTTGGCAACCGGCCCCGAGGTGCAGCCCAACACCGCTTGAGCGCCATAATCTTTAACCAGCCGCGCCGATTGCGAACGCGCCCACGCCGCCAGGCCGTTGTCATCAAGCATAGCCAGCTCCAGCCGCACGCCCTTGATCGCGCCGCTGGCATTGGCCTCGTCAAAACAAGCCTTTGCGCCATAGTACGCATCCTGCCCCAGCTCGCCGAGGTAGCCGCCCCAAGGCACCAGTTGGCCAATGGTGACGGTGCGCGCCTGCGCAAAACTTAGCGCTGGCGTGGCCGCCATCGCAGCAGACGCCGCAGTGGCAGCACCAGCGCGGATGAACTGGCGGCGCGAAACGGCCATAGGAGTGTTGAGGATCTGAGTCATCTCTAGCCTGGGATGTCGTCATCGTTAACGGGTGTCTCAGCTCTTGGCTGAGAACTCGCTTGCAAACTGCTGCAACTTTTAAGTAACAGCATGTAGCAATTATGGCCAGATCTAAGAGGCCGTTTCCATTAGGGTCACCACGAAACGCCGCCTCTGGAGCACAGTTGGCAGTTTGAGCGCCAGCAGGTGTTGCAAACACGCAAGCGAAAGGTTACAAACTCACGATTTAGCAGCCTACTGCAGCCTGCGGCCGCAACCCAACTGGAGCTCATCGCGATGGCAAGAACAGTGAAGTGCATCAAGCTCGGCGTCGAGGCCGAGGGTCTGGACTTTCCGCCCTACCCCGGCGAACTCGGCAAACGCCTGTACGAGAACGTATGCAAGGAGGCGTGGGCACAGTGGCTGAAGCATCAAACCATGCTGGTCAACGAAAACCGCCTCAACCTCGCCGATCAACGTGCACGGCAATACCTCGCCCGGCAGATGGAGCGCTATTTCTTCGGCGACGGCCAGGCGGACCAGGCGTCGGGCTACGTGCCGCCAAGCGAGTAAGTCCGCGTCTTAAGGTGCGATACTCATTTAAGTATTGATATTCCTCCGCTCCTTGGAAAACCAGCAAAGGCCGTATAGTCTTAGCAGTATTATGAGCAATAGCGTGAATACTCAACGCCCCAGCTGCTCCACCACCTTTTGCAGGCGCTTCACACTCACCGGCATGGGCGTGCGCAACTCCTGCGCAAACAGCGACACGCGCAACTCCTCCAGCAGCCAGCGCAGTTCGTCGAGCTGAGTGTCGTGCTGGCCTTTGCGCTGCGCCAGCTCGCGGCGGTAGCGCTGCACCAGCGGCGATAGCTCGGCCATGCGCTGCGCGTCGCGCGCGGGGTCGGCCTTGAATTTGTCACAGCGCAATTGCACCGCCTTGAGGTAGCGCGCGAAATGCTGCAACTGCGCGTAAGGTGTGTCCTCGATGAAGCGCTTGCCGACCAGGCTCTGCAGTTGCGCGGTGATGTCGTCAAACACCGGCTTGTGCGCCTTGATGGCGGCGAGCTTGCGCTGTGCCTGCGCATACTCGGTGAGTACGGCCCCCGCTAACCGCGCCACCTCTTGGCTGATGAGCTGCAGGCGTTGCCGGCCTTCGTCGCGCCGGGTGTTGAACTGCTCGCGCGTTTTGGGCTGCGGCTCTGCGAGAAACGCCCGGTCGAGCGCCACGCGCATGATCTGTGCCTTGAGTTCCTCGGCACTGCCGAGCGACATGAAGTCCATCGCAGTGCGGGTGAAATCGGGCAGTTGCTTCTCGGCAAACTTCAGCGGCTCTTTGAGCGCGAGGGTAAACAGCCGCAGCAGGCCCGCGCGGTGCGCAAGTGCGGCGTCGGCCTCGTTGTCAAACACCTCCAGTGTGACGTGCGCGCCCTGATCGGCCAGCGCCGGATAGCCCATCAGCGTTTGCTTACCGCGCGTAATCTCCATGATCTCGGGCAACTCGAACGGCGGAAACTCGGTAAAGGTTTCGTCCGCCGCCGTAGCTGTGCTTGCGCTGATGTTTGATGCAGTGGATGCAGTGGGCACGGGCTCGGTTGAGTCGGATAGCTCGGTCGCTGTGGCGATTTGATCGCGCAAACCCGCCAGCGCCGCCAAGGCGCCAAACGCCCCCTTGGCCTGGCCGCCGAGGTCGGCCTTCAGTTTGGCCAGGCTGCGGCCCACGGCGAGTTGCCGGCCATCGGCATCGACCACGCGAATGTTGAATGCAAAGTGCGGTGGCAGTTGTTCGAGCTTGAAATCGGTGAGCTTCACGTCGAGTTGCGTGTCACGCCGCACGGCGACCAGCAGCGCGTCCATGAGTGCACCTTCGGCAAACGGGGTCTCGGCAGCAAACCGCTCAGCCCAGTCGGGCAACGGCACCAGGCGCGAGCGCGGCTTCTGCCACAACGTTTTGACGATCGCAAGCACCTTTTCCTTGAGCATGCCGGGTACCAACCAGTCCAGCCGCTTCTCGGGCAGCTGGTTGAGTGCGTAAATCGGTACCGTCACCGTCACGCCGTCCTTGAGGCTGCCGGGCTCAAACACATAGGTAAGGCTCAGATCCAGCCCCACCACCTTCAGGCTTTTGGGGAAGGCATCGGTAGTGATGCCAGCCGCCTCATGGCGCATCAACTCATCACGTGATAGAAACAGTAATCTGTTGTTGCCCTTGCTCGCATGCCTGTACCACTTGTCGAACGTCACTGCGCTGTTCACGTCGTCAGGCAAATGCCGCTCATAGAACGCAGCGATCAATTCGTCATCCACCAGCACGTCCTGCCGCCGGGCCTTGTGCTCCAGTTCCTCGATCTTGCGGATGAGCTTGCGGTTGTGATCCGCAAAGGCATGCGAGGTGTCCCACTCGCCAGCCACCAGTGCCTCACGAATGAAAATCTGCCGCGCCTCCTTGGCATCGTGCAGCGCGAAGTTCATGCGCCGTCCGTGGTACACCGGAAGGCCATACAAGGTACCGCGTTCATATGCGCTCACGGTGCCGCTGCGTGCGTCCCAGTGCGGCTCGCTCAGCACGCGCTGCACGAGATGCGCGCCTAACCGCTCCAGCCACTGCGGCTCGACGCGCGCCACAGTACGCGCAAACAGACGCGTAGTCTCGGTCAGTTCCGCCGCCATGATCCACCGTCCGGCCTTCTTCACCAATGGCGACGATGGGTGAATGAAGAACTTGATGCCGCGTGCGCCCAGGTAATGCGGCTCATCGTCGGCCTTCATGCCGATGTTGCCCAGCAGTCCGCTGAGCACGGCGCAATGCAGTTGCTCGTAGCTGGCGTCGCTGGTATTGAGCCGCCAGCCGTGCTCTGCGGCAATGGCGGCAAGCTGCGAATGCACGTCGTGCCATTCGCGCAGGCGCAACGGGTTCAGAAACTCGCGCTTCAACTCCTGGTGCAGTTTGCTATTGCTCTTTTTGTGCTGCACGCGCTCGTGATAGTGCTTCCACAGCTTGAGCAGCGACACAAACTCGCTTTTCTCGTCGGCAAACTTTTTGTGCGCGTTGTCGGCGGCTTCCTGTGCTTGCAGCGGACGTTCGCGCGGGTCTTGCGTACTCAAGGCGCTGGCGATGATCAGTACCTCGGCCAAGGCCTGTCGGTCGCGCGCCTCCAGAATCATGCGGCCTATGCAGGGATCCAGCGGCAGGCGCGCCAGCTCTTGCCCGATACGGCTTAGGTTGTTCTCGTCATCCACTGCGCCCAGCTCGTGCAGCAACTGGTAGCCGTCGGCAATCGCCTTGGGGCGCGGCGCCTCGACGAACGGAAACTCCTCAATGGTTGTGAGGCCGAGTGACTTCATGCGCAAGATCACGCCCGCCAGTGACGAGCGCAGCACTTCGGGGTCTGTGAAGCGCGGCCGGTCGTTGAAGTCTTTCTCGCTATACAGCCTGATGCACACACCGTTAGCCACACGGCCGCAGCGGCCCGCGCGCTGGTTGGCGCTGGCCT
>CAYSMM010000253.1:0-3847 GCA_964432095.1 uncultured Burkholderiaceae bacterium
CATCGGGTGACGGCGCGAAGTAGTTGATGGCATGCGGCTTGCCGATTTTTTGCGCCAGCACCTCGGGGTCTAGCAGCAACTTCTCCTCGCCCGTCAGCCCCTTGCGCACATACAGCTTGAACTGGTTGTCTTTGGCGCCACGCTTCTCGTAAAAGTACAAATCTCCGGGCACACGCGCCACCTGCACCACGCGGGCTGAGGCAGCATCTTCAAACTTTTGAATCGAACTCAGTATCTTGGCGCGGCCTGGCAGCGCCTGCAGCGTCTTGTGCGCATGATCGCTATGCGCCTTCATCCACGCAGCCACCTCGGCGTCCTTGACGTTCTCGAAGTAGCGATACGGATCATCCACCTTCACGCCATGGTGCACGTCCTGCACATTGCGCACCGCCGCCTTGGGTAAGCCGGATGCAGGCGTCTGCGCTTGCACCGAAAGCATCATTGAAACTAATACTACTGTCCCTATAAATGCTTTTCCGGCTATCGATAGAGTATATTTGACATTATACTGCATAGAGTTACTCACTTTCATCATTCCTTGAAAAACTTCACGGGCACGTTGTGCAAGGCAATACGGTTGCCCTCGGTATCCTCGATCACGGCCATGTAGCCGTACTCCTCGGTAATCAGCGTCTTGGGCACCATCACTTTGCCGCCTGCAGCCACCACTTTGTCCAGCGCATGCTGCACGTCGGGGTTGGCGTTCAAGTAAATCAGCGGCCCCTGGTGGCTGGGCGTATAAAAGCCCGGCAGGCAGCACAGCGCGCCGTTGATGCCGCCATTAGCCGGAAACATCGCCATGGTGGGCCCGCCGCCGGGCACCTGAAACGCGTTGAGCTGCACATCCAATATCGCCTCGTAAAACTTCGTGGCCCGCGCCATGTCAGTCACCGGAATCTCGAACCAAGAGATCGCATCTCTGCGCAAGGGTTTTGTCATAGTGTTTCTCTCCGAAGCGGCAAGTATCATCTAGTTGAAATTGCTAGGCAACACGAGAAACACGGATGATCGAGACAGACCGGCTGATTTCTGCGACGAACACCACCCCTCAGGAAGAGGCCATCGAACGCGCGCTACGCCCGCAGCGGCTGAGCGAGTACGTCGGTCAGGCAAAGGTGCGTGAGCAGTTGGAGATTTTCGTGAGCGCCGCACGAAAGCGTGCGGAGGCGCTAGACCACGTGCTGCTGTTTGGTCCGCCCGGCCTTGGGAAAACCACGCTCGCGCATATCATCGCACGCGAGATGGGCGTGAACCTGCGCCAGACCTCCGGCCCCGTGCTTGAGCGGGCCGGTGACCTTGCCGCACTGCTGACGAATCTTGAGAAGAATGACGTGTTGTTCATCGACGAGATTCATCGCCTCTCACCGGTAGTGGAGGAGATTCTCTACCCCGCGCTGGAGGATTATCAAATCGACATCATGATCGGCGAAGGCCCTGCGGCGCGCAGCGTGAAGCTCGACCTGCAGCCCTTCACGCTGGTGGGCGCCACCACGCGCGCCGGCATGCTCACCAACCCGCTGCGCGACCGCTTCGGCATCGTTGCGCGGCTGGAGTTTTACAACATTGAAGAGCTGACGCACATCGTCAAGCGCAGCGCGCGCTTGCTCAACGCGTCGCTGGATGACGAAGGTGCGCATGAAATCGCTCGTCGCAGCCGCGGCACACCACGCATCAGCAACCGCCTGCTGCGCCGCGTGCGCGACTATGCCGAGGTCAAAGGCCAGGGCCACATCAACCAAGGCATGGCCGATGCCGCGCTCAAGATGCTGGACGTCGACCCCGCAGGCTTTGACGTGATGGACCGCAAGCTGCTGGAGGCCATCGTCCACCGCTTTGCAGGCGGCCCTGTCGGCGTGGACAACCTCGCCGCGGCCATCAGCGAAGAACGCGACACCATCGAAGATGTGATCGAGCCCTATCTCATTCAACAGGGCTACCTGCAGCGCACCCCGCGCGGCCGCATGGCCACCCCCGCCGCCTACCGCCACCTGGGCCTTACGGCCCCCAACGCCAACCCGGCCGGGGAGTTGTTTGGGGAGTAGTGGACTAGTCAGCAATGATTAGGCAACGCGACAAGCACCAGGAGTTTGCGCCAGAACGATGGCCTGCTGCAATTCGCCTGATCGTAACTCCTTGGCACTAAATTCAAGGCGCTGACTGACTTCCGGCGTAGAGTATTGGCTTGCCAATATGATCAAACAGGCATGGGATTTAATCAGATCAAATGGCAAACCGATTTCAGCACGTCTGTAAAAACTTGAAGCGTAAGCGTACGCATCGGCGAGCCCGGCATCCATAGCAGCCTGCAGATACCTTCTTGCATCGCCTTGCATCGCCGCCAACTCCACCTGAGGTATGGAGTCGTATCGCTTCCCCAGATAGAATTTAAGCGACGCTACCTCAGTCGTGTATTTAAGTTGTGCCAGAACATCTCCGCGATCAGCAGCTAGTTTCAACCAATAGAAGCGGTCGTTGTTTACCTCTTTCGGGATCTCAATATAGTTCGTGAGTTTGCCGGTTTTTCGCAATTCACTCCGCTCTGAAAACGGAATATCAGTCAAGTTGGCAAGTACAAGCGCCCATTGATTCTCGCCGTTAATCGCGCGCCGAGCTGCCTCAATGATCTGCGGACCAAACGGCAGATCACCTTGAAGCCAGGGGCGAGGAATAGCTTGTCCTCGCCGTTCTATGTCACTAATGGAATACATGCCTGTCTGAGCACTGCCAGCTGATTGCGACGGGGTTGATGTAGGCGATGCTACCTTATCAGTCGATGAGAAAGTAGGCTGGTTTTTCTGCCTTGTTGAGATTGCTGGCGCGCTGAGCGAATTACGCTCACTGTAAGAAGAATCGAATTTATTCCACCACCAAACAGCACCAACTAGCACAACGGATACGACACAACCAAATAGAATTACTCGCTTGCTCACCTGTACGGCCTGTTATCTAAAGCGCGCTACGAAGCGGGTGATTGCTACTCGCCTGGGGGGAGTATCCCGATTTTTGTGTATGAGGCGTGAAAGCAGTTATCCACGCGGTTGTTCGCTTGTGGGTAACGCGCGACCTTCAGGTCGGTCTGGCGCGTTATCCACATGAGCGGGCAACTGGGTGGGTAACTGTGTGCTCATTTTACGCAGCTTCCTTCGTAAAGCGCTCTGCGTACAGGACGGCAAACTGGTTCATCGCCTCCTTCCAGTTGTGCGCTGCTCGCCCCCAATCGGCGGTGATGTTTCTCAGCGCCAGCCAAATGAGCTTTGAAGCAGCAGCATCACTGGGGAAATGCCCCCTCGTTTTGATGATCTTGCGCAAACGGGCGTTGACACTTTCAATCGCATTGGTGGTGTAGATCACCCGCCTGATCTCTGGCGGGAAGGCAAACAGCGGGATCACATGCGCCCAAGCGCGTCGCCAAGATGCAGCGACCGTAGGGAATTTCTTACCCCACATGCCCGCCTCAAAGGCATCGAGCTGTGCCTCAGCGGCTTTGGCGCTGGCCGCCGTGTAGATGGGCTTGAGCGCAGCAGCCAGCGCCTTCCTGTCTTTCCAGCTGGCGTAGTCCAACGAGTTGCGGATCAGGTGAACGATGCACGTTTGCAGTGTGGTGGCGGGAAACACCGCCGCCAGCGCCTCGGGCATGCCCTTGAGACCGTCGGCGACGGCAATGAGGATGTCGCCCACGCCTCGGGTCTTGGCTGTATCTGGATATGCAGGATTACTGGGAGTGGCGTGAGGCCGCAAAGAGCGAGGGCACGGCGCAAAACGCGGCGCTTGAAGTTCGCCCTGCAGGGCGACTTCAAGCCTATGTGCAGTCGGATAAATTCAAATCCAATTCAAAGGAATACCGCTC
>CAYSMM010000254.1:0-3847 GCA_964432095.1 uncultured Burkholderiaceae bacterium
GCGAGATGCATGTACATACCTTTTGTTCGGCGCTTTGAGCAGGGCTTCTGCATAGAGCACGTCAGCACGTGCGAACATCTTCGCTTCGGCATCAGTACTGAGAGACTTGTCTTCTAGAGTGCAGAGGACGAGAACCCGCGCAGCATCTGGCGCCATGCCGGGCACAAAACGGTCGAAAGAGGCAGCTCTCTCGAATTGAGCTGAAGCTTCACAGTGCTTGCCCTTGTCGTGTAGGACAACTGCGAAACCGAATTAGATCTTCGGGGTGTTTGGATCGATTAGCCAGGCTTGATTGAATCGACACATAGCGTTGACGAGATCATCCCGGCTATAGAACTCGAAGCCATTCTCAACGAATGGCAGCGCTGGCCTTCGCGCGAGTTCCGCTGATTAATTGGGGTCTGACCCCAATTCTTCAGGAAGGCATGAGGCATTGGTGGAAGGTGAGTTCGTGCGGACTGACGTTTGAGGTAGGTCAGCAGTACTGGGTCAGCTTGAGCGAGGGGCTAGGCGGCACTCGCTTGAGCCTTGCGGATTGATTCGTAGACGCTCCGTGCTTGGGGAACAAGATCAAAGCGTGGTCCGATATATTGCTCCATTCCAGGCCAACCAGCCATGCCTTCGAACATGGAAGCCATAGGGTGCTGCGCACCGAAGGTGATAGTTCCTGCTCCGTCTGAGCGCTCGCTGAGCGAGAGGTCTTGGAGTGTCTTGAGCGGCAAAGACTTCGTTGTCTTGCTCAGGAGGCCAGAGCAGATGATTACACGTTGCTGAGTGACGGCGTAATAGGTAGCTTGCCGTTGCTTAGCTTCAATGAAGAAGCGGCCGATCAAGAGGTAGATGCCAACCAACACGAACGGAACTCCGAACAGTAAGAAAGGTAACGGTGCGCCAGACTGTGCTGCGCTATACATCCAGAATACAGAGAAGCCAGCAAAGAAGAGGCTGAAGGGAATTCCATAGACGTCTGATGGGCGTAGTGTGATTCCCTGGCGCGGTTGACCAGACCAGATCACATGCTCACCTGCGCTCAGTTCAGAGCGAATTGATTCGTGGACTTGCATAAGTGGCTGCTGTGCCGCCTAGCGTGATTTATCGCATATGCAACACATTATAGCCGTTACCTCCACGGTGCAAAACTCTGAACTCTCTCTCTCTCTCTTTATACATCGACCGCTTAGGCTCATATCTAGAGAGTACCGCTGTCACTCGCTGACTCTTCTAGGCAGCTGTTTCATGGGACGTGAACAGTAGGTGGACAGGTGTATTGCACACCGCCGCCTAGCAAAACGGTGGGATTCGCTTCGCTGCTCCCACCACACCTGGCTATGGCATCAATGAGAGTGGGCAATCAGCAAAAAAGTAAATGCCATATACACATATGAGTAAACAAGCTTTACTGGATTTTATTAGTACATTCAAAGATATATAGAGTATGCAGTATGCAAATTAATGACGAGTGAATGATGAGGCGAATCAGCTCTTCTTGCCGTCGTTCTTCATCGCCTCGAGCTTGCCGAGGTCAACCTTGCTGATGAGCGATTTGAGTTCGTTCATCTCAAGGCCGCGCCCGTCGATCTGCACCAGGAAGCGGTTGCCCACGACGACAGTGACTTCGCCGTCGCCGGATTTATTCCACTTCTCGTACATGCGGCGGCCATTGACGGTGGAAGTTTTCTCGTAGCCGTTGCTCGATTCTTTGTCCACCTCTATGCCCATCCACGCATGCGCCAGCGCAAACGGCCCGGTCAAGCTGCCGGGGTCGGTGATTTCAATGCGCACGCGCTTTTTGCCATCTTCGGTGCGGAAGGTTTGCTTGAACTCCGACACCTGAATGCCGAAGGCGTTGTTCTTCGCGCCTTCACTGTCACCGGCTTTGAAGCCGGCCAGCTCGGTTGGCACGGTTTCTTTGAGCTTGCGAAAGTCCACCGGCTCAAAGCTGCCCGCGCCGGCGGCACCCGCCATGGCGCCGATGGCTTTCATCATGTCGCCCATAGCCTGGCCGGCCTGCTGCATGTCGGGCGCTTTGCCTTGCGCCGTGGCCTGCTCCATCTTCTTGCTGGCCTCTTCCATTTGCTTGGCAGCTTGTTCCATCTGTTTGGTGGCGGCTTCCGCGGCTTTTTCTTCGGCGCTTTGGCCGCAGGCGCCGGTGAGTGCAGCCAGTGCCGTGGCAGATGCCCATGCGATGAGTCGAGCGTGTTTCATGGTGATTCCTCCCTCGTTGATGCAGGCAGTTTAGTGCGGTGCAGCCGGGGCTGACATCCCGGGTTTTCAGGGTGTATCTGCAAGTTTGGCCCGGTAGTGGCACATTAGCGGCTGGGTCAATGGCCTGGTGAGTCGTTGACAAGTAACCAATTGAGGAGATACGGATGAATACCGCAGATGCTGAACAAGTTGCCCAGTTGGCTCAACAGGAAGTAGACGCGCTCACGCCGCCCAAAGAGTTCTCGCGCCGCGGTTTTCTCAAAACCAGCATGGGCACGGGCTTTGCCGCAGCCGTGCTGCCTGTGAGCGCACAAACCATCAAGACCGATGCCACTGGCCTGACGGTGGGCGAGGTGATGGTCAAGGTGGGCGACACCAACGTGCCCGTGTACCGCGCTATGCCCGAGGACAAGAAAAACCTGCCGGTGATTTTGGTGGTGAGCGAGATTTTCGGCGTGCATGAATACATTGCCGACACCGCGCGGCGCTTTGCCAAGGCGGGCTACATGGCGCTTGCGCCCGAGCTGTTCGTGCGTCAGGGCGACCCCAGCAAATACGGCACCGTTCAGGAGCTGGTGCAAAACGTCATCAGCAAGGTGCCGGATGCACAAGTGATGAAGGATCTCGACGCAGTGGCTGCCTGGGCCAAGGCCAATGGCGGCGACGCCAGCAAGATCGGCATTACCGGCTTTTGCTACGGCGGCCGCATCACATGGCTGTACGCCGCGCACAACCCGGCGGTGAAAGCCGGTGTGGCCTGGTACGGCCGCCTGGTGGGCAACGCCACGGAGTTAACGCCCAAGCACCCGGTCGATGTGGTGGGACAGCTCGCAGGCCCTGTGCTGGGTTTGTATGGCGCAGCAGATACCGGCATTCCATTGGACACGGTGGAGAAGATGAAGGCCGCACTTGCGCAAGGCTCGGCCGCCGCCAGGAAGAGCGAGTTTGTGGTGTACCCCGACGCGCCGCATGCCTTTCATGCCGACTACCGCCCGAGCTTCCGTAAAGAGCCCGCCGAGGACGGCTGGAAGAGGGCACTTGCATGGTTCAAGGCGCACGGCGTGGCATGAGCGGCTGCCGGCTGAGCCTGCGGCTGTGAGGGCGTCATCGTTGCCGCAGCCCCCGCACAATCCAAACCTGGGCTTGAGCAGGTGATGGACATTTGTGTGAGCGCGAGCCAGCAGTAATTGCCGTTGGTGCATGCCTATTGACAGCTCCGTTAAACTATCTGCCAATACTGATTGCAAGCCGTAAGAGCCGCACGTCACATTCCGCGTGCGGCTCTTTGTTTTGCTATCGGCATACACTGAACAAGCGACACAATGACCCTGCTCTACATTATTCTCGCCACGCTTGCGGGCGGTGTGCTCAGCGCGCTGCTGGCTGGTGCAATCTCGCTCAACGCATTGCCGAAAATCATCAAGGCCATGGTGAGCCTGGCTGCCGGTGCACTTCTGGCCACCACACTGTTGCATCTGCTGCCCGAGGCGTTTGAAAGCGACAAAGGCTCGCACACGCTGTTTGCCGTGTTACTGGGTGGGTTCCTCTTTTTCTTTTTGCTGGAGAAGGTGGAGCTATATCGCCACAGCCATCATCACGAGGGTGACGATCATCAACACCATGATGGGTTTGACGAGCAGCA
>CAYSMM010000255.1:0-1677 GCA_964432095.1 uncultured Burkholderiaceae bacterium
AGTCTGTCCAGTCGGGGCTTGATGCCCGTGACAAGGCCGACCGCGAGTTGCAACAGATCAATGCCGAGCTGGAGCAGCGCGTGGAAAGCCGTACGCAACAGTTGCAGGAGGCATTCAACAAGCTTGACTCGGCCCATACCGATCTGTCTTTGGTCAATCGCCGTGTGCTCGAAAGCATAGTAGCAGCACAACGCATTCAAACCGCCATGCTGCCGAGCCATGAGTTTGCGCGGCAGTGGTTCAAGGATTTTCACGTCTGGTGGCAACCGCTGCACAGGGTGGGCGGCGATATTTACGCGTTGCACAAGTATGGGCGTAGCGAGAGCAAGCTGCTGCTATTTCTGGCTGACTGCACAGGGCACGGCGTGCCCGGCGCATTCATTACGCTGGTGGTGACCAATGCGCTTGAGCAACTCGTACGCGGCGCACGCGAAGGGCGTGAACTGTCGCCGGTAGAGATGCTTGTCGCGCTTGACAAAATGGTGCGATATCGACTGCATCAATCAGCGCGTGAAGCCGGAGACGAAGGCTTCGATGCCGCTGTGCTGCTATGTGATCCGTCGGCAGCTACTGTGCAGTTCGCGTCGGCCGGCATCTGCCTGCTGTACGAGACGGCCAGCGGTTCGATAGAGGAGTTACGGGGTGGGCGTTGCAGCCTGGGTTATGCACAGATGCATCCTGCGCTCGAGCAGGCCCTCATCACGCGGCAGTTTGCACTCGTGGGTGGCGAACGGTTTCACCTGTTTACCGACGGGCTGATCGACCAGCTTGGGCAAGATGCTGATTACGCGCACAACAGGCCGCCCAGGTTGTACGGCCGGCGCCGCTTGGTGCAATCCCTGTCACAAGCGGCTGCACAGGTCGGACCTGATGCAGCTGCGCGCACCTTGCATTTGCAGCAGCATTTGCAGCGCTGGCGCGGTGAGCGCGCATTGCTGGATGACATCACCTATATTCAACTGCAAGTCATCGATACTGCACTGAGTAAATAGCTATTGCTGCAATATCTATTGGCAGTAATTGGTGCATACAAATAGCAGTATAAACTGTATGTAATTCTCGGCTGAGTGGGGTTAATCGATGCAGCCGACCCATGCAACCGGTCGTGACATCAAGTGGTACGGCCCTCGGACAGTGGCGGATTGCGCGCAAAGTACTGTTGAACGCCTTGGGTAATCGCGTCGGCCAAGCGCTGCTGATGGGCCGGGTCGCGCAGCTTCTGCTCTTCTTCCGGGTTACTGATGAATGCGGTTTCGATGAGTACCGACGGGATGTCAGGCGCCTTGAGCACGGCAAAGCCGGCCTGCTCGACGCGCGGCTTGTGCAACCGCTGAAACCCGCCGATCTGCTGCAGCAGCCTGGCGCCGAGCTGCAGGCTGTCGCGAATCTGCGCGGTGATGCTCATGTCCAGCAGCGCATTGGCCACTTGCCGGTCGCGTGTCTTGACGTTGATCCCGCCAATCGCGTCGGCAGCGTTCTCCTTGTCGGCCAGCCAGCGCGCCTGCGCGCTCGACGCGCTGCGTTGCGACAGTGCAAACACGCTTGCGCCGCGCGCGCGCGGCTCGATGAACGCATCGGCATGAATCGAGACGAACAAATCGGCACGTACTCGGCGAGCTTTGCGCACGCGCTCGGCCAGCGGCACGAAATAGTCGCCATCGCGGGTGAGCATGGCGC
>CAYSMM010000255.1:1687-3821 GCA_964432095.1 uncultured Burkholderiaceae bacterium
CGGGCCGATGGCACCGGGGTCTTCGCCGCCATGCCCTGGGTCGAGCGCCACGATCACAAGCCTGTCCACCTTGGAGCGTGCGGTTGCAACTGCGGCCGGCGGGGGCGGTGCGGGTGCGGGCGCAGGTGTTTGCGGGCGGGGCGTTGTGGCCTGGGCAGCCTCTTTTTCGCGCAGCAGTCTGGCGATGGGGTCGTCGTCCTCGGTTTGCGGTTTGGGTGGGCTCCTGGACAACTCGGCCATGAGTTTTTCCAGCGGGTCGATGGGTGTGGCCGGAAACAAATCGAACACTGCGCGGTGCTGGTACGCAGCCACGGGCTTGAGGTTGAACACCTGTGGCCGCACGGCAGTTTTGAGATCGATGACGATGCGCACCACACCAGGCGTGTTCTGCCCTACGCGCACCTGTGCAACATAGGGGTCGTCGGCGCGTACCTTGCCCACCAAGTCTTTGAGCGCGGGCGATAGCTCCAGCCCGTCAATGTCCACCGTTAGCCGCGGCGGGTCATTGAGCAGTTGATGGCGCAGGGTGAGCGGCGCATCGCTTTCAAGCGTGAGTCGCGTGTAGTCCTGCGCGGGCCAGATGCGCACCGCCACGATCTCAGCGCCGAAAGCAAGCCGCGGTGCCGCGAGCAGCAACACAGTGTAGCCCGCACCGGCAGTCAGAAAGCGGCGGCGTACTGGAGGATGAGAGGATTGTTTCAGCGGCATACGTGGGTGAGCACTGCATGGCCGGCAGCGGTGTGGGCATCCAGTTGCGCCACGCGCTCTTGGCCTTGCACTGCAAGACGAATGTCAAGGTCGGCAGGCGGCAATCGGCCATGCGCCTTGTCGGGCCACTCCACCATCATGATGGCAGGCTCCTGCAGCAATTCATCAAGCCCTGCATCGTCCCATTCCTGCGGGTGTTCAAAGCGATACAAATCCAGGTGATAAGCCTTGCGATTCCCGCTCAACGCATAAGGCTCTACCAACGTGTACGTGGGGCTTTTGATTCGCCCGGTCACGCCGAGTGCATGCAGCAGCCCGCGCGTGAGCGTGGTTTTGCCGCTGCCCAGATCGCCATGCAGGTAGCAACGCAAGGGCAGGCCCGCGGCCAGCGGGGAAGCTGTAGCGATGCGCGCACCCAGCGCCTCGGTGGCGGCTGCGTCAGGTAGCGTCAATAATTCGGTGGTGGAACTCAATGCAAATCAACTCTCAGCACTTACCGCTCGCATCAAAGCGCGCGGCCTTGAGCTGGGATTCTCTCAAATCGGCATCAGCGGCGTGGATTTACGTGATGCCGAGCCTCGTCTTGCGCAATGGCTTGCCGAAGGCAGTCACGGTGACATGCATTACATGGCTGCACACGGGACCAAGCGCGCACGGCCGGCCGAGCTGGTGCCCGGCACCTTGCGTGTCATCAGCGCGCGCATGGACTATTTGCCGCAAGGCTTTGACGCGGGCCGTGAGACACAACGTTTGCACGAGCCGCATGCTGCGGTGGTGAGTGTGTACGCCCGCGGCCGTGACTATCACAAGGTGCTGCGCTCGCGGCTGCAAAGCCTGGCCGATTCCATTGCAGCGGATATCGGCCCTTTCGGCCACCGCGTGTTCTCCGACTCTGCTCCGGTGATGGAGGTGGAGCTTGCCACCAAAGCCGGCACAGGCTGGCGCGGCAAGCACACACTGCTGCTCAACCGCGAGGGCGGCAGCTTCTTCTTCCTGGGCGAGTTGTTCGTGAATTTGCCTCTGCCGGTGGACGAGCCCACATCTGCGCACTGCGGAAGCTGCCAGGCCTGCATGGACGTTTGCCCCACGCAGGCCATCGTCGCGCCGTATCGACTTGACGCACGCCGCTGCATCTCCTACCTCACCATCGAGCATCAAGGCAGCATTGCACTCGAGTTGCGGCCGCTATTGGGTAACCGCATTTACGGTTGCGACGACTGTCAGCTCGTTTGCCCTTGGAATAAATATGCGCGTACCGCGCCGCTGGCAGACTTTGAGCCACGCAACGGATTGAGCCAGGCCAGTTTGCTGGAGCTTTGGGCGTGGAGCGAGGAGGACTTCAACAAACGCATGGAAGGCAGCGCCATCCGCCGCATTGGCCATGAGCGCTGGCATGACAAACGATTCCATGAATGTCTTGCGGGCA
>CAYSMM010000256.1:0-3812 GCA_964432095.1 uncultured Burkholderiaceae bacterium
GATCGGCTGGACTGGCGGTTCGCTCCATTGGTGCATGCTGACCTTCGCGGCATTGCGCCAGCGTGGATTGGCGTTGCTGAGGCCGATCCGATTCGGGATGACGGTCTGGCATGGGCAGCACGGCTGCGCGAAAGCGGGGTACCAGCACATGAAGTGGTGTACCGTGGCGTGGTACATGATTTCATCAAGATGGGTCGCGCTGTGCCAGAGGCACTGAGTGCTCACCGTGATGCAGCCAACGCACTGGTGCAGTATCTGGAGTAAGTGTTCATGCCACCTAAAACGCACACCGTAACCCGGCCTGATGGCATCAACCTGTTTGTGCGTGACTGGCCCCTAGACGCTCCGCGTGCGCATGTGCTGATCGTGCATGGCCTGGGTGAGCATATCGGCCGCTACGACGCGCTTGCGAAATGGCTCAACCGCGAAGGTATCGCCGTACGCGGGTTTGATCATCGTGGCCATGGGCAGTCTGGTGGGGCGCGCGGTGTGCTGCTGCAAGCACAGGACATGATGAACGATACGATAGCGTTATACACAGGTTTTGCGTCCGAGGTGGGTAGCGCGCCGCTGTTGCTCGGGCACAGCATGGGCGGATTGATCGCCACCTCGCTGGTGGTGCAACGCATCGTCGAGCCGCATGGGCTCATCGCATCCTCTCCAGCCTACAACGCTGGCTTGAGTGCCTTGCAACGTATGCTGGTTTCAGCGCTCAATGCGCTCGCGCCTGACTTGACCCTTGCCAACGGCTTGAAAGTAGACAAGCTGTCGCACGACGTCAACGTGGTCAACGCCTACAAAACAGACACCCTGGTTCATAACCGTATCTCCGCCCGGCTTGCAGGATTCATTCACCATGAAGGGCAGGTGGTGCTGAACCATGCAGGCTTACTGAATGTGCCGATGCTGCTGGTGGCCTCTGGTGCTGACGAACTGGTGAACCCTCAAGGCAGCCTCGACTTTGCTCAGGCTGCGCCAGCAGAACACTTGACGTTCAAGCTTTACGACGCTGCATTTCACGAGCTGTTCAATGAAGCTGTACAGTACCGCGAGCCTGTACTCAGCGATTTGCAGCATTGGTTGAATCAAGTACTGAACTTGTCTTGAGGTGCCAGCTGGCCTCAGATCGAAAGCAAAACCTCAGGAATATAGACGACAGATGAGCCTACAAAGAAATGACTATCGCTTCATACACCCGCTTCGGGTTCGCTGGGCCGAGGTGGACATGCAGAAGATCGTGTTCAACGGCCACTATCTGATGTATGTGGATACCTCGTTGGCCGCCTACTGGCGCGCCATGGCCTTGGTTTACGAGGATTTGCTGCAGCGCTTCAACGGCGACATGTACGTGAAGAAGGCTACGCTCGAGTATCACCGCTCAGCGCAATATGACGATATGCTGGACATCGGCATTCGCTGCGGCCGAATAGGCACCAGTAGCCTGACGTTTCATTCTGCGATTTTCTGCCAGAACAACCTGCTGGTGAGCTGTGAGATCGTGTACGTATTCGCCGATCCAAAAACTCAGAAGAGCCAAGCCGTACCTGCTGAGCTGCGTGCGATGTTTGAGGCATTTGAACGCGGAGAGCCGATGGTACAGGTGAAGCTGGGGCGCTGGGACGAGATGAAGGCCGATGCACAGGCCTTGCGTACCCAGGTGTTCGTGCACGAGCAAGGCATACCGCAGGAGCTGGAGTGGGATACTGACGATGCCCATTGCGTGCACGCCGTGGCCTATAACTACTACGGCAGTCCTCTAGGCACAGGGCGCCTGCTGCCCGATGGTCACATCGGCCGCATGGCGGTGCTCAAGGCCATGCGCGGCTCGCGAGTCGGCAGTGCCTTGCTCAGCGAGTTGATGGATGAGGCGCGGCGCAGGGGCCACACAGTAGTGGCGCTCAATGCACAAAGCTATGTTGCGCCGTTTTATCGTAAGGCAGGGTTTGTAGAGCAGGGCGAGGAGTTCATGGAGGCCGGTATTGCGCATGTAGCCATGTCGCGGGCGTTATGAATCTGCATCGCTTGCTGCTGGAGCGGCAACGCACTGGCAAACCCGTTGGTGTGGGCCTGATTGGCGCTGGCAAGTTTGGCAGCATGTATTTAAGCCAGCTTCGCAGCACGCCGGGCGTGCGTCTTGCCTGTGTGGCTGATCTCAACGTGCCTAGGGCTCAGCAAGCCTTGCGCAACACCGGCTGGAGCGATGAGCATATTACGCAGGTGCGCTTCCTGGAATCGGCCATGGATCTCATCACGGCCGATGATGTTGAAGTGGTCATCGACGCAACAGGATCGCCTGCGGCTGGAGTCGATCACGTACTGCTGTGTTGCCGCGAAGGCAAACACGTCGTCATGGTGAATGTCGAGGCCGACGCTCTGTGCGGCCCCGCGCTTGCGTCGCATGCGCGTGCAGCCGGCATCGTGTACAGCTTGGCCTACGGCGACCAGCCTGCGCTGATTTGTGAGCTGGTGGACTGGGCTCGCACGGCAGGCTTCGAGGTGGTTGCCGCCGGCAAAGGTACCAAGTATCTACCCTCGTATCACGCCAGCACACCGGCTACCGTGTGGCAGCACTACGGTATCACCCCTGAAGACGCGTTGCATGGGGGCATGAACGCGCAAATGTTCAATAGCTTTCTGGACGGTACCAAAAGTGCGATCGAAATGTGTTCGGTGTCCAATGCCACCGGCCTGATGCCGGCCGACGGCGGGCTGAGCTTTCCACCTTGCGGTGTGGACGACCTGCCGCATGTGCTGCGCCCTGCCAGTGAGGGCGGCACGTTGCAGCGCCGCGGGCAGGTGGAGGTGATTTCAAGCGTTGAGCGTGACGGCAGGTCTGTGTTCCGTGACCTGCGCTGGGGCGTGTACGTGGTGCTCGCGGGCGATCATGTCTACGTGCAACGCTGCTTCAAGGAATACGGTCTCGTCACTGATACAAGTGGCACTTACACCGCGATGTACAAGCCGTACCACCTGATCGGCCTTGAGCTGGGCATCAGTGTGGCAAGCGCTGCATTGCGCCGCGAGCCCACAGGTGCACCACTCACGTTTTTTGGTGAGCGTGCATGGTATGCCGACGTAGTCGCCACTGCCAAGCGTGACTTGAAGGCGGGTGAAAGGCTCGACGGTGAGGGCGGCTTCACCGTGTTCGGCAAACTGATGCCTGCGCGGCAGTCACTTGCCATGAGAGGTCTGCCGCTTGGATTGGCGCACGGCTTGAAACTGGTGCGCGACGTGCCCTGCGGTGCCACACTGAGCATGGATGACGTTGGAGCTATGAATGCAAGCACTGCTTTGCAGATCCGTGATGAACTGGTAGCGTTGCTTTAGCGAATACTAACTGCAGTTTACAAAACTGCATCCTTTATTTATTACCAGTAACTGGTATATACTGTATTAAGTATTAAGAAAGCTGTAAGATCGACTCAGCGAGCACTTTGAAAAGCAAACTCAAAGCTGCGCACTTGTTCAGCCGGCCTTGGAGAGTGCGGCTTGTCTTCTGGCCGATAGGTGTGCTCGATGACTTGTACACCGCTGTGCGATGCCCGTACTAATGTTGAGCTGCGTGTGCCATACCCCGGCATGCGGATGAAGGCCGCCGAGAGTGCACGCTCCCAGTCCAGCGGCACGCCGGTCGCGGGTAGTGCGTCGTCAGCAGCAATGGTGTCGTCGTGAAGCAGACACAACCATTGTCCACTCACGTTGCAGGTTTCAAGCCGACCCATTCCCTTCTTGAGTTGCTCGGTTTTGGGCCAGGGCGTGTTGAGCGATGCATTGGACAGCGTATGTACGCCGGGCTCAAGAACGCGTGCAGC
>CAYSMM010000257.1:0-3725 GCA_964432095.1 uncultured Burkholderiaceae bacterium
CCCGCTGGACAGTCGCTTAAGCTCCAGGTCCTGCGCGTCTGCGTTGCACCCGCAACAGCGCTGGTTGCAATCGAACTGATACACAGCGGGTGTGGCAACGCGCCCGCTGGACAGTCGCTTAAGCTCCAGGTCCTGCGCGTCTGCGTTGCACCCGCAATAGCGCTGGTTGCAATCGAACTGATACACGGCGGGTGCAGCAACGCGCCCGCTGGTTACGCTGATCAACACTCTGCTGATCAGGCTGAACTTATCGATGCCCGAGGAACACGCTTGCCAAAGCGCGGGCTAGCCGTGCACACTAGCTGCACGGCAATAGGCCGGACACACATGGAGAGACAACATGGCCAAGAAAAGCAGCGTAAGCTCAGATACCGTCGCACGCGTCACCGAGATCACCGCATCGTCCAGCAAGAGTTTTGAAGACGCCGTGGCCGTAGGTCTGGCGCGCGCCAACAAAACGCTCAAGAACGTGAAAGGTGCTTGGATTCAGGAGCAAAAAGTGGTGGTGGATGGGGGCAAGGTCGCGGCGTATCGCGTCACGATGAAGGTGACATTCGTTCTTGCGGATTGATCTGCATACGGTGATTGCGATTCAACAAGCCGTGCTGACAAGGCTTCTTAGCTGCAGCGCGGCTTTTCTTTGCGCGGTGTTTGCCGTTGTAGCGGTACAGCCTACATATGCAACGCGCCTGGCGCGTCTCGGCCTGCCATCGCAACAGCCTGACGGAACTCCGATAGAGCTGAACGCATACTGGTTTGCCAGTGATAAAGCACCTGCGGTGGTGCTGCTGCACGGCTGCGGCGGCGCTTACGACCGCTCGGGCGCACTGCTCAATCCGCGCTTCGTGGAGTATGCGCAGTTAATGAATGATCAGGGCTATCACGCGGTGATCTTGGATTCACTCAAACCGCGCAACTTGGCTGAACTGTGCACGCAGAAAACCGGTGAACGCAAAGTGACGCAGGCGCATCGCCGCATCGATGCGCTCAAAGCTCTGGAGTGGTTGGCCGCACGGCCCGACGTTGATGCATCACGCCTGGCGCTGCTCGGCTGGAGCAATGGCGGCAGTACCGTGCTGGCTGCGACCAATCGCAACGTGCGCACTGTGCGCGATGCGAAGGTTAAACCGCGAGCGGCAATCGCTTTTTACCCGGGCTGCGAAGCCGAACTCAAGCGTGGCTACGCAGCCATTGCGCCACTGCTGGCCATGCCCGGCGAGCTGGACGACTGGACACCCGCTGCTCCTTGCGTGGATCTGGGCAAGCATAGTTCAGAGGGTGCGAAGGTGCAGGTGCAGGTCATGGCGGGTAGCTATCACAGCTATGACACTCAACAAAAGCTGCGCGTCCGCAAGGACGTGCCCAATGGCGTCAATCCAGGGCAGGGTGTGCATGTGGGCGGCAACGCGGCGGCGCGTGAGCGCTCGCGTCAGTTGCTGCTTGATTTTTTGCAGCGTGAATTACAATAGGGAATATACAAGTACAGGTATATATCGTAAAAGTCAGTTTTTTATGCCGGAAAAGGCAATATAGTTATATTAGTATAAGGCTGATGATGGCTTATGTAGACCCTTGAGCCGAGTCTGGTGATGCGAGTAGTGGGGCAGTGGTGCAATTCAAAAAACCTGCGCGGTAGTGCAATAGCTCGTCAATGCTTTCATGAATGTCGGCCAGCGCAGTGTGCTCTTGACGCTTCTTGAAGCTTTTGTATACGTCGGGCCGCCAGCGCTTTGCCAGCTCCTTGAGCGTGCTCACATCTAGGTTGCGGTAGTGAAAAAACGCCTCTAGTTTGGGCATGTACTTCACCAAGAACCTGCGGTCTTGATGGATGCTATTGCCGCACAAGGGCGAGGTTTGGGGCGCAACATATTGCTTCAAGAACTTGATCGTGTCGGCCTCGGCTTGCGCCTCGGTCACCGTAGAGGCTTTGACTTTATCGATCAAGCCGCTGCGGCCATGCGTGCCTTTATTCCATGCATCCATGGCATCGAGCAGCGCGTCGGACTGGTGCACCGCGAACACCGGGCCATCTACACGTACGCTGCAATCGTCATTGGTAACCACCACCGCGATCTCGATGATGCGCTCCTTCTCCGGGTCCAGCCCGGTCATTTCCATGTCGAGCCACACGAGATTGAGATCGGATTTCTTCAGCATAAGAACCTGTTGCCGCAGCGGCGGGTAGTTACAGCCTTGCGGCTTGTGTCAGGAGGATTCGGGATCCAAGCACTCGCAGAGCGAGGGCAACATGGGATAATTCTCGCATGGAGTGGGATACCCTGACATTTACTGCAATCTTTGTAGTGCTGCTCGCGGCCGACGCGTGCATCAAGCTGTGGCTTGCTGCAAGGCAAACGCGCCATGTTCGCTTGCACCGAGACACCGTGCCGGCTGCGTTTGCAGACCGCGTGACGCTTGAGGCGCATCAAAAGGCCGCGGACTACACCTCAGCCAAGATGGAGTTTGCCATGGCCAGCGTGGTCGTGAGCACGGCATTGTTGATGGGCTGGACTTTGCTCGGCGGTCTGCATGCGCTCAACGTGGCGATGACTTCATGGCTCGGCACGGGTATGGGCTATCAAGTCGCATTGATCATTGCATTCATCGCCATCGGCGCCATGCTTCAGATACCGCTCGACTGGTATTCACAGTTCCGGCTCGAGGCCAAGTACGGCTTCAACCGCATGGACGGCAAGACCTTCGTACTCGATATCGTGAAAGGGGCCGCCGTCAGCCTGGTGTTGCTCGTGCCGCTGCTGTGGGCGGTGTTGTGGCTCATGGGCAAGGCGGGCCCGCGGTGGTGGCTGTATGCATGGGGTGTTTATGCGGGCTTCGTGTTGTTGATGATGGTGATATACCCCACGGTGATTGCACCTTTGTTCAACAAGTTCAAACCGCTTGAAGATGAGTCATTGAAGGACCGTGTGCAAAAACTCATGGCGAGAACCGGCTTCGCAGCGAAGGGCTTGTTCATAATGGACGGCAGCAAGCGCAGCGCGCATGCCAATGCCTATTTCACGGGTTTGGGTAAGTCCAAGCGCATTGTGTTTTTTGACACGCTGCTCGAAAAACTCACCGGTGGCGAGGTCGAGGCCGTGCTTGCGCACGAGCTGGGCCACTTCAAGCACAAGCATGTGTTCAAGCGCGTGGTGGTCATGCTGCTTGGGGCGTTGGCCGCATTCGCGGTGCTGGGGTGGTTGAGCCGGCAGGTGTGGTTTTACTTCGGGTTGGGTGTGCGGCCCAACCTGCAAGGGCCTAATGACGCACTGGCGTTGATACTGTTCGTGCTAGTCGTACCGGTGTTCGTGTTTGTTCTCGCGCCGCTGGCCGCTTACTTTTCGCGCAAAGACGAATTTGAGGCCGACGCATACGCCATGCAACATTCCAGTGGCGATGAACTCGCGAGCGCGCTCGTCAAACTGTACGAAGACAACGCCTCAACCCTCACGCCCGACCCACTGTACGTGAAGTGGTACTACTCGCACCCGCCTGCGTCCGAGCGGCTCAGCCGGATTGGTAATGCAGCAGCACCCGCTCGCCTGGCCACGACTACCGCGTAACGCCGCCCATAAGAATGATGACACTCCAACAACTACTTTCTGCACGCTGCCAGCCGCTGGAAGGCCATGCCGCAATGACGGCAGGGCAGGTGCAGCAGCACTTGCAGCTTATGCCGCAATGGGCGTTTGACGGCAGCTTCATTCATCGTACCTACCACTTTGGCA
>CAYSMM010000258.1:0-1707 GCA_964432095.1 uncultured Burkholderiaceae bacterium
CCAGCAAACCAACAGGCCGGCCGGTGCTGCCTTTGGCCGCGCCGCTCTTCCAGGCGGTGCCTGCAATTTCGAGGTGCGCCCAGCGGTAGGCTTTGGCAAAGCGCTGCAAAAAGCACGCAGCCGTAATGCTGCCACCGGCGCGCCCGCCTACGTTGGCCATGTCGGCAAAGTTAGTTTTGAGTGCGTCGTCGTACTCTTCTTCCAACGGCATGCGCCAGCACGGATCCAGCGCATCGCGGCCGGCCTTGAGCAACGCCTCGGCCAGCTTGTCGTCTTTGGTGAACAGGCCGCTGTTGACGTGGCCGAGTGCAATGACACATGCGCCGGTCAGCGTGGCGATGTCCACCACGGTATCGGGTTTGAAGCGCTCGGCATAGGTGAGCGCATCGCACAGGATCAGGCGGCCCTCTGCGTCGGTATTCAAAATCTCGATGGTCTGGCCCGACATGCTTTTGACCACGTCGCCGGGCTTGGTGGCCGTGCCGCTGGGCATGTTCTCGCAGGTCGGGATCAGGCCGATCACATTTACTTTGGGCTTGAGCACCGCAAGCGACTTGAAAGTGCCGAGCACGCTGGCTGCGCCGCCCATGTCGTACTTCATCTCATCCATCTCGGCAGCGGGTTTGAGCGAAATGCCGCCGGTGTCAAACGTAATGCCCTTGCCCACCAGCACGTGCGTCTTGGCTTTCGCGCCCGCGCCGATGTACTTCATCACGATGAATTTGGGCGGCTGCGCCGAGCCGGCCGTGACGCTCAGAAACGAACCCATGCCGAGCGCCTCGATCTGTTTACGCTCCAGCACCTCGGTTTTGATAGCCTTGTCCTTGCCCAGCTCCTTGGCCACTTTGGCCAGGTGCGTGGGCGTGCAGTGGTTGCCCGGCAGGTTGCCAAGCTCTCGTGCCAGTTCAACGCCATCTGCAATACCTTGTGCAGTACTAATGGCTTTCTGGACATTGACAGAGCGATAAGCACTATGTACTGCCAGCACTACCTCTTTCAACACCACTGCATCGGGCTTTTGTGATTTTGTGGTGGCATAGCGGTAGGCCGCCTCGCGCAGCGCCAGCACCACTTGCGTGGCGGCATGGGCGGCATCACCTTTTGCAGGCAGCAGCACCGCCGCGCGCTTGGCGGGCAAGTCTGCCAGCAGTGCTGCCGCTTTTTGAGCGGCAGCGCGCAGCGACTTGGCATCGGCGTCGCCATGGCTGCCCAGGCCGGCCACCACCAGGCGTTTTGCCGGTACGCCTTGCGGCGCGTGGACCAGCACCGTGCTGCCCTTCTTGCCTTTGAAATCGCCATCGGTTTTGAGAGTTGCCAGCAGTTTGTCAATGGCGGCGTGGCCGGTCTTACCGTCTTCAGCGGCAAAGCACAGCAGCGCATCGGCGTCTGCTTTCAAATCATGAGCTATGCTAAATTTCATCGGGTGATCTCCTAAGGCGCGAATTATGCCGCCTCGCGCGGAAGACTAACGACAACCCGACGAACGCCCACTCAGCTCGACCCGCCCCGTGATTCTCGATATCAGTTTTCGCCGTGAAGCCGCCCGCTCGCTGATCGCTACGCTGGTGGTGGTACTGACGGTGGTGATGACGTGGCTGCTGTTTCGCATCCTTCGGCAGTCGGGCCAGGGGCAGATCGATCCCAAGGACGTAGCCTCATTCATCGGCTTGTCCACACTCGGCTATCTACCCCTGGTGCTCACGGTGT
>CAYSMM010000258.1:1717-3718 GCA_964432095.1 uncultured Burkholderiaceae bacterium
CTGATCCTCGTGCTGACCCGCTGGTATCGCGACAGTGAAATGGCAATCTGGTTTTCAAGCGGCATGGGCATAATGCGGCTCGTCAAACCAGTGCTGCAGTTTGCGTGGCCAGTTCTGCTGGCCGTAGCTGCGCTCACGCTGCTAGTGTGGCCCTGGTCGAACGCGCAGATGCAGACGATGCGCGACCAGTTCGAGCGCCGCAACGACCTCGCGCGTGCCGAGCCAGGGCAGTTCCGCGAATCGTCCGACGGGCAGCGGGTGTTCTTTTTCGAGGGCGTGAGCAACAACAGCGACGCTGCGCGGCGGGTGTTCGTGCGGCTAAGGCAAGGGGACACTGAAACCGTGACGCTGGCCAGCGAAGGCCGCATCCTGCGCACTGCCGACGGTACGTTTCTCGACCTGAGCGAAGGCCGCCGCTACGAGTTCTACTCACCGGGCAGCGCCAAGGCGGGCGAATCACGACTAGCGGAATTCAAGCAATACCTCATCAAGGTCAAAGACAACACAGCCGTGCTTCCCGCGCTTCAAGTCAAATCACGCCCGACGCAATTCCTGCTTTCTACAGCCAGCCAGCCGCCCTCGGCCAAAGGCGAGCTGTTCTGGCGACTGAGCGTGCCGATCAGCGCTTTCCTGTTGTGCCTGTTGGCCGTGCCGCTGGCAGCGGTGCAGCAGCGCTCCGGCAAGGGATTACATGTGGTGTTTGCATTCCTGGTGTGCCTGGTGTATTTCAACTTCAACAATCTCGGCCAGGGTTGGGTGACGCAGCAGCGAGTGGGCTGGTGGCAATTGCTCATTGGCCTGCATTTCATGGCTTTCATGTTGTTTGCACTTCTCATGTGGCGGCGCTCTACCGGCTGGACGCTGCGCAACATGCTCACGCGGCTAGCAACGCAGCGCGCAAAGGTGGCAGCATGAGAACGCCCACAGTTGTCCGGCTCTTTTCACGCGACATCTACTCATCGGTCGGCATTGTGCTGCTGGCCTTCGTGGCTCTGTTCTGGTTTTTTGATCTCATCAATGAGCTGGGTGACATTGGTGAGGGTGGCTACAAAATCAGCCACGCCATGTTGTTCACACTGCTACATTTGCCCAGCCGCCTGTATGAGCTCATCCCCGTTGCTGCATTGATTGGGGGAGTGTATGCCATGGCACGGCTGGCCAGCAACTCAGAGTTCACCATCCTGCGTGGGGCTGGGCTAGGGCCTCTGGCTGCTCTCAGGCTGCTGCTGGGGCTGGGGGCGGTGCTCGCCGCCATCACGTTCTTGTTTGGTGAATTCGTTGCGCCTATCGCTGAAGAGTCGGCACAGAAGATAGCAGCAGTGGCAAAGGGAAAGACTGCTGCTGGCCGCCTGCAAAGCGGGCACTGGGTACGCAATGTGCGCGAGTCCGACGGAGCTGTCGAGACGATCAATGTGTTAAGCCGCAAAGACGGCAGCATCGAGCAACTCACCCTGTTTCGCTTTGACGCACGATCACAGCTTGTGCTGCGCGCTCATGCGACGGGTGCGACGCACCTCAGCGGTGGCGAGTGGATGCTGCAGGGCGTGACGCTGCTCAAACCCACCGATCGCGGCATGGTGAGTGAGCAGCACGCCGAGTGGCGCTGGGACAGCGGGCCCAACCCTGATGTGCTCAACGTATCCTTCGTCGGCCCGGATCAGATGACCGCGCGTGACTTGTGGAGCTACACCGCGCACCTGCGCAAGAGCGGCCAAGTGGCCGACCGCTACGAGCTTGCGCTTTGGAAAAAGCTCATCTACCCACTGACTGCACTGGTGATGATGGCGCTTGCGCTGCCGTTTGCGTACCTGCACGCACGCTCGGGCGGCGTCAGCATCCGCGTGTTCGGCGGCATCATGCTCGGCTTGTCCTTTGTACTGCTCAACGGCCTCTCAACACATATCGGCCTGCTCGCCAACGCCCCCACTCTGCTGGCCGCTGCTGCGCCGTCGCTGTTGTTCATGCTCATCGCCATCGCCGCCCTGCTATGGGTGATGCGCG
>CAYSMM010000259.1:0-2574 GCA_964432095.1 uncultured Burkholderiaceae bacterium
GCGTGGCTTTGCAGCCGCTAGCGGCTGGCCGCAGACGGCGGCGATGAGCTGCGCCATGCCGTGCACGGTGGCATCGGCACCGGGCAGGTGCGGGTTGAGCTCCACGAACTCCGCGGCCAACAGACGTCGCGGTGCATGCGCCGGCACGGTGGCCAGCACGCGCTGCATGTCGGCCAGTCGCAGGCCGCCGGGCTCGTGGCAGCAGGTGGCCGGCGCGTCGGCAGGGTCGAGCGCGTCGAGATCGAACGTGATGCCAAACCCAGCGCTGGCGCGGTTGACGAGGGCCAATGCCTCGGCAAAGCACACGTCCACCCCGCGCGCGGCGATCTCGTCCATGAAGTACACGCGCACGCCCAGGTTGCGCAGCAATGCCGCCTCGCCTTCCTCATAACTGCGGATGCCAAACATCACGACGTGCCCGGGCATGAGCTTGGGCGCGGGCCCGGCAATGGTGGTGAGTTGCACGTCGCCATGCCCGAGCAGCGCGGCCAGCGGCATGCCGTGGATGTTGCCGGTGTCGCTGGTGGCAAAGGTGTGGCTGTCCATGTGCGCATCGATCCACATCAGCCCAAACTCACCTGCTTGGTTGGCACGCACCTGCGCGGCCACGCCGCTCCAGGTGCCGACGGCGCAGGAATGGTCACCGCCGATCACCACCGGCAGCGCACCGCCTTGCAGCGCTTGCTGCGTGTGCTGCGCCAGCTCGGTGCACAGGCCGCGAATGGCCAGCAGGCTGGACTCGGCCGCCGGCTCAAGCGCGGTGGCTTGCCAGTGCGCGCTGCCTGCGAACTCGGTCAACAGGCGCGGCTCGGCATAGATGGGCGCTGCGGCGTTACCACTCATATCGCGCCCGCCACTGCCCGACGCAGCACCGATGAAGGCCAGTGCGGTCGTGGGCTGGGTGTTCATGGTCTGCTGGTTGGCAGCCATGGCGTCAGGCCACTTTTTTGAGAGGATACATGCTGTCATCCAGCGCTCCTTTGATGGCGGTCACGGCCATATCGAGCTCGTCTTCGGTAATCGTCAATGCGGGCGCGAGCCGCACCACATTGCCGTGCGTGTCCTTGGTGAGCACGCCCCGACGCATCAACGCCATCACCACATCGTGGGCCGACGCCACGGCCTCGCGCAGCGCCAAACCGATGAATAGTCCACGTCCGCGCACCTCTTTGATGGCGGGGTGACCAAGCGTCTTGAGGCGCGACTGGAGCCACTCGCCCAGCTGCGCGCTACGCTCCACCAGGCCTTCGTCCTTCAACACCGCCAGCGCCTCGATACCGATGCGCGCAGCCAGTGCGTTACCGCCAAAGGTTGAGCCATGATCCCCGGGCTTGAATACGCCCATCAGCGCATCGGTGGCCAGAAACGCCGATACAGGGTAGACACCGCCGCCCAGCGCCTTGCCCATGATCACGCCGTCGGGCCTGTGGCTTCCGACCAGGCCGTCATGCTCCACGGCCAGCAGCTTGCCGGTGCGGCCCATGCCGGTTTGCACCTCGTCGGCGATGAACATCACGTTGTGCTCGCGGCACAGCTCGCGCGCAGCGCGCAGGTAGCCGCGCGGCGGCACGATGATTCCGCCTTCGCCCTGCACCGGTTCGATGAGCACCGCGGCCGTGTTGGCCGTGATGGCCTGCGCCAGCGCATTGATGTCACCAAACATCACGCGCTTGAAGCCGGTGGCAGAAGGAGCGAACGGCTCGCGATACTGCTCGTGCGAGCTAAAGCTCACGATGGTGCTGGTGCGGCCGTGGAAGTTGTATTCAAAGACGATGATCTCGGCTTTGCCGTGCGGCACCTTCTTCACCTCGTGCGCCCATTTGCGCACGCATTTAATGGCCGTTTCTACCGCTTCTGCACCGGTGTTCATGGGCAGCATCTTGTCCATGCCGGTAGCCTGGCACAGCGCCTGGCCCAAGAGGCCGAGCTGGTCGGAGTGAAACGCACGCGAGGTCACTGCCAGTTGCGCGGCCTGCTCAGTGAGTGCCCGCAAAATGCGCGGGTGACCATGGCCAAAGCTCGCGGCACTGTAGGCGCTCATCATGTCAAGGTACTCGCGACCCTCGACATCCCATACCTTGCAACCCAGCGCGCGGGAAATCACCACTGGCAAGGGCGCGTAGTTGCTAGCCAAATAGCGCTGTTCACGGGCCATGCATTCCACTGCGACATTCGTCGCATGATTCCCATGGCCGCCCTCAATTTTTGCCATCATGCTCATGTGCTGTCTCCATGGTTGTGCCGCGCGAAGCCGAGTTGTGGGCATATCGTGCGGCAGTGATTTGCACTATATTAATATTCTATAGCACTATTTTTTTCTACAAAAACGCAGATGACTAGACTAAAGAGCCACAAAACGGTAAAGCCACTAGATTCGACCGATCAAGCCATCCTGGCCGAGCTGCAAACCGACGCCCGGCTGACCAATGTGCAGCTGGCCGAGCGGGTGGGGCTGACGCCCACCCCGTGCCTGGAGCGCGTCAAGCGGCTGGAACGCGACGGCATCATCCAGAGCTATCACGCGCGGGTGGACGCCGCCGCTGTGGGCCTACCGCTGCTGGTATTTGTAACGGT
>CAYSMM010000259.1:2584-3685 GCA_964432095.1 uncultured Burkholderiaceae bacterium
GACAACCAGCGCTTTGCAGCCGCGGTGAAGGCGCTGCCGCAGGTTCAGGAGTGCCATATGCTGGCAGGCGGGTTCGACTTTCTCATCAAGGCGCGCGTGTCTGATATCTCTGAGTACCGCGACTTTTACGCCGAGCAACTGGCCGAATTGCCGCAGGTGGCCGAGATACAAAGCTACTTCGTCATCGACGAAGTGGTGACGCACTGCCTGCTGCCCATCCGGCGGGATTGAGCCGCCGGCCCATCCCCAGCTTTCGGGGTTGCACTGACACACTGGCGCGTTAAGCTGCGCGTGCCATGCAAGAACAAGTCGGCAGCCCGCCGGGCAATCCATCGGGGAGCGCTGCAACCGAGAGTGCAGTACCGCAAGCCGCTGCGGCGCAAGCCGACGCACGCCTGCCCACCGCCGCTGCGGGCGCCAAGCGCTGGCGCGACAGTGCCGCTCAGGCCAAGGCCGCGGGCTACAGCTTTGCCAACCTCAACTTGCAGGGCGCCGATTTGTCCGGCATGGATTTGTCCGGCGTGGACTTCACCGCCGCACAACTGGACGGTGCCAGCCTGGCGGGCGCCAACCTCGCGGGCGCACGGTTCGACAAGGCCTCACTGTCGCAGGCGTTGTTCGACGGCGCACAACTCAACCAGGCCAGCTTCGTGGAAAGCAACTTAAGCCGAGCGAGCTTCAAGCGCGCAACGGCGCACCGCTGCAACTTCAAGCGCGCCGCGCTCAACCATACCGTGCTTGAGTCGGCCGATTTACTGCAGACCGTGTTTACAGGTGCGCAATTGCTGGAGGCAGTGTTCACGCAGGCCTGCTTGCGCGAGGCGCGCATGGATCACAGCGCCGTGATGCGCTGCGACCTGTCGCAGACTGACCTGTCGATGAGCGATCTGACCAAAACCTCGTTCGTGCAGTCGTCGCTCGCGGGGGCCCGGCTCATGCGCAGCATGCTGACGAGTGCGGACTTTGCGGGTGTGCGCCTGGACGGCGCAGTGTTCGACGAGTCGTCGCTGGACAACGCGCGCTTTGTGCACGGCGCCAGCTTGACGGGCGTGTCGTTTGTGCGCGCCAGCTTGCGCCGCGCCAGCCTGCGCGGGCTGCAGC
>CAYSMM010000260.1:0-3682 GCA_964432095.1 uncultured Burkholderiaceae bacterium
AGTGACGGGCAGAATGGTCCGGGACTTGCCGCAGCACCAGCGCGGCAGAAAGAAAAAACCCACCGGGCTTGCACCGCGGCGGGTTGTGAGAGGAGGCAAACCACTGCTGCTTGCAGGATTTATGCGCTGCGAACCAACGCAACACACATCAGAATTGACTCACCTTAGGCGTAAAGTTCCAGCGACTTGCGCATCTTTTTCATCGCTGCCACCTCGATCTGGCGAATGCGCTCTGCCGACACGCCGTACTCGGCCGCCAGCTCATGCAGCGTCAAGCCGCCGCCGTCGTCGCTGTCGCGCAGCCAGCGCTCAGCCACAATCCGGCGGCTGCGTTCGTCCAGCTGATCCAGCGCTGCTGCAATGCCCTCGCTCTGTAACCGGTCGCGCTGGCGGTTAGCAAGCACTTGCATCGGCTCTGAGTTCACGTCTGACAGGTACGCCACCGGTGCGTAACTGTCCTCGCCGTCGTCGGTGGTGTGGCCGTCCATGGCGATGTCGCCGCCCGAAAATCGCTCTTCCATCTCCAGAACGTCACCCGTGCTGACGTTCAGTTTTTTGGCAACGGCGGCAACATCGGAGCTGGTAAGGCTGTCGCTGTCCTTTTCCAGGGCGTTTTTCAGGCTGCGAAGGTTAAAAAACAGTTTGCGATGAGCCTTGGTGGTGGCAATTTTAACCAACCGCCAGTTTTTGATGATGTACTCATGAATCTCGGCCTTGATCCAGTGCAGCGCATAGCTCACCAGCCGCACGTCGTGCGCTGGGTCAAAGCGCTTGACCGCCTTCATCAGGCCCACGTTGCCCTCTTGAATCAGATCGGCATGTGGCAAGCCGTAACCCAGATACTGGCGTGACACGCTCACCACCAGCCGCAGATGGCTCAGCACCAGCTTGCCTGCAGCGTCCAAGTCATTGAATTTACGCAGTTTTTCGGCCAGCGCGCGCTCCTCGCCCGCCTCCAGCATGGGCAGGCGGTTGACGGCAGAAATGTAAGCGTCCAGGTTGCCCAGGCTGGGCACCATGGCGAACGGGTCGCGAGCCGCTAGCGGGGCGGGCGCAGTCACCGCAGAAAGTGCCAAAGCAGTTGTCATAGCCTTCAGTTTCCTCTTGCTCAAACAGTGAACTTGAGCATTGGAGAGTAGTTTAGCACTCGGGTTCCCGGAGTGCTAATGCGGGTTTGATCAACCGCAAAAAACGGTGGATGAAGCGGCGGAAGCGGGGGATGGGTGGGGGGTAAGCCTGCCTGCGGCGGTAGGATTGCTCAGAATACGACGTAAGCTTCTAGGGGCAGTCAACACGATGACGATGACTATGACAATCGCGATGCGAAAGGGTGGATTGTGGCGCTGGACTATGAGTTGCAGTGTGCACATTGGTCCACCAAGGCTGGCCACCTTGGCAAGCAATGCAGTCGGTGGTCATCGTGTTAACAGGCCCTAATCGAAGTGAGTCGCAGATATTGGGGCAATTTGGGGTCTATGACATGCCTACGGCAGAGCAGAACGCATCGTTGAAGTGGCTGATAGACGGTTTGGTTGATCGCTTGAAGATTTCGCGCAGCGAAATATTTCGCCACCCTGTGGTGAGCTTCAAGAACCCCACTGAAGCTGCAGGAGCAAAGTGGTGATTAATGCCACTACTCTGGGCTTGTGTGTCGCTCTTGCATCTGATGTCGCCGTGGCCGGCCACTTGTTGCGATACCCGATTGGGCAAGTGACGAAGGTTGAAGTAACAGAGCCCTCAGGCAGAACCCCGCTCGAAGACAAGCGCTATTTTGATTGCGATGCGTTTAGCTATACCGAGAAGGATTTGCGTTTTGCCTTGCGCTACGGCAAGCAGGTATCGGAGAAATACTTCAACCAGCAAACCACCTCCATCGGATGCTATGGCGGCGGTTTCGTCATTTTCAAAAACGGCGACAGGGTTAATGTGCTGTTAGAGCGAGAGCGCTTCAGCTTCACACCCGAAAACGGCAAGCACAAGGGCAAAACCTTTTACTTTACGTGTATAGCATGTGTGCGCTCAAAGAGCTTTGCCCGCAACCCGGCGTACAAGTCATACTGAGATGAAACTGGAGTTCAGGCTGTGCCCACACCCGGCTAGTCAATCATGTTCTCCCACATCTTCATCAGCGTCACACACTTCGACCGTGCCTTGGCGTTTTACCGGACGCTGATGCTGAGCCTGGGCCTTGAGCAGCGGTTTTGTGACGCGGCGCGCCCGTGGGCGGGCTGGTACAGCGCGGGTGGCATGTGCCCGTTCTTCGTGATCTGCACGCCGCACAACGGGCAGCCGCACGCGCCAGGCAACGGACAGATGGTGGCGTTTGCGGCGGACACTCGCGCACGTGTGCTTGCGGTACATGCCACGGCGTTGCAGCATGGCGGCACGGACGAAGGCGCACCCGGCTTGCGGCCCCAATATCACGCCAACTACTACGGCGCGTACTTCAGAGACCCAGATGGCAACAAGCCCGCAGTGGCTTGCCATGCGGCAGATTTGTAGCGCCAGTTTGTACCGCTGCCGCAGCTACTACTTCATACTTCACTGAGTAACATGTCATCACTGCGCTATGAGTGAGCAGTAAAGGCTGTATACAAACAGTAGTATCAGAGATAAATGGTTGGTTTATGTATGTAGCAGCCTGCCGCAGCTGTTGAGTTGTTGGCTCGCTCTGTGCGCATGGCACGCAAAACGAGTGCCTTGCGCTAGCGCCTAACGACGACTCCCACTACCGCAGCTCCGCCCGCCGCTCGACGATGCGCGACACCAGGCCATAATCCATCGCCTCTTCGGCCGACATCCAGTGGTCGCGCTCGATGTCTTGCATCACTGTCTCCAGCGGCTTGCCGGTTTGCCGTGCAATCACGCCAGCCAGCCGCGCACGCGCCTTGATGATCTCGCGCGCCTGAATGGCAATGTCGCTGGCCGATCCGCCTGCGCCTCCGCTGGGCTGGTGGATCAGGAAGCGCGTGTTGGGCAGGCACACGCGGCGCTCGCGCGGCACCGCCAGGTACAGATGCGTAGCGGCGCTGCCCACCCAGCCGGTGCCTATCATGGTGACGGGCGACTCGATGAAGCGCACGATGTCGTGAATCGCGTCGCCCGATTCGAGATGCCCGCCGGGCGAGGACACGATCATGTCGATGGGCGCGTGCGACTCGGCGTCCAGCGCAATGAGGCGGCGCGTCACCTCGCGCGCAGCCACATCGGAGATGGTGCCAAACACAAATACGGTGCGCGCTTTGAAGGCTTTTTCTTCCAGCATCGCCGCGGTGGAATCAGCGCCAGGTTGTTGCGTTTCCGCGGGGGTTTCGAGGGTGGTGTAGGGCATCTCAGGCTCATTCAGGTGATGAATGCAAAGATTCTCGCATGTGCGCGCGCAACACATGCGTGTGCCTGCTAGTGGTTTCTTCGCATACTCGGCGGGATCGCGGTATTCACGGGGGCATCTTTCAAACGATCAGAACCGCAGATTCACCCCCAGGCCAAGCGTTCGGCCCGGTGCGGGCTCAAAATACTGCCGGTTATTTGCGTTGACGATGACCGAGCCGATGGTGCGCTTGTCCGTCAGGTTGTCGATGCGCACGTACACGTTGCAGGCTTGTTGCTCGCGTGCACAGGCCCATGTGTGCGAGGCGCGAATTGCGCCAAGGTCGTAGGCGGGCGCAGATTCTGTGTTTGC
>CAYSMM010000261.1:0-3671 GCA_964432095.1 uncultured Burkholderiaceae bacterium
GATCATTGAGCAGACACTCCGTTTCGTCCAGAATCACGTGTAGTTATATCTGTCCGACAGGTTAATCGGACTTCAGGAGGCTGTTTATGCGATCTGTGTGGATCGGCATGCCGGCGGCCGAGATTGATACGCCGGCTTTGTGCCTCGACATCGAGGCCGTGCAGGCCAACATCACCCGCATGGCCGATTTTGCACGTCAGGCCGGTGTGAGGCTGCGGCCGCACGCCAAGACGCACAAGTGCCCGATGCTGGCGCACATGCAGCTGGCAGCCGGCGCTATCGGTATCACCTGTGCCAAGGTGGGCGAGGCCGAGGCGCTGGTGGCCGGCGGCATCCGCGACATCCTGATCGCCAATGAGGTGATCGGCACCGCCAAGATTGCCCGGTTGGTGAACCTGGCGGCGCATAGCGAGGTGATGGTGGCGGTTGACGACGCTGCCAACGTGGCCGACCTGGATGCCGCGGCCAGAGCGAAGGGAATCTGCCTGCGCGTTGTCATCGAGGTGGACATCGGCATGCAGTTCGAGGGTTTGCCGGAGGGCTGCGGCCCACACGAGAGCGACCGGATCTACACCGTGACCGACGTCACAGACGACGTGGTGGTGCTCGATGGCAACCATCCGCTGGCCGGTATCGCCGTGCGGTTCTCGCTCACCTTGCACAGTATTCGCGATGCATCAGACGATGAGATGCAAGCATCAAGCGTGTCGCTAGACGATGAGGCACTACGTGTACTGAGCCCTGTTCCAGCGCCGCCGAGAATGCAATAACTCGCAGCTATAATCATATACTCATTAAAGTATAATGCTTTTACTGGCATACTTTATTGATTAATGAGTTATATAGATAATGTAGTATAATCTAAATTCTTATTAATTCCAATTATTTGAGCTAAGCTGAATCATCACGCCGCGCAGCTTTGCGCCTGGCCCACACCTGGCGCAGGTACACACTCCAGGCTAAGCGCACGACAAAGTAGCCTGCGAAGGCCAGCGTGAGTGCAAGCGCCGGGATACCCACAAACAAGGGCGTGCCCAAGCCCCAGGCCCACTGCGCGAACTGCCAGGCCGAGTCTATGGGCTGCATCACACTGAACTGCGGCGGTGCCGACATGCTGTTGAGCGATGGTGCGCCTGTGAGCAGCGCGCCCAACTGATAGGCGAGTAGGTAAAGCGGCACGATGGTCAGCGGATTGGTATACAGCGTCGTGACCACTGCGACCGGAAAATTAAAGCGCAACAGCAGGGCCAAAACAGCAGTGCCCAGCACCTGAAGCGGCCCGGGAATCAGTCCGCACAACAAACCGCAAGCCACACCCAGGGCAACGCTTCTACGGTGCAGGCTCCACAGTGCCGGGTGCATGAGGTGTTTTGCGAACGGCCGCAGCACCGGCACGTCCTTGAACTCCTCAAACTTGCGCATCAGCGCCTTGGCGTATTTGCGGGCCATGTCGGCTGTGTTTGCTGTTTACGCGCTGATGCCATGCCTCATCAGGATGTGCCGGTAGAGCCAAAGCCACCTGTGCCACGGTGCGATGCGGTGAACTCCTCCACCACATTGAACTGCACCTGCTGCACCGGCACAACGACGAGTTGCGCAAGTCGCTCCATGGGCTGCAATGTGAAAGCGCTTTGTCCGCGGTTCCATGTGCTGACCATCAGTTGGCCTTGATAGTCGCTGTCGATCAGCCCAACGAGGTTGCCGAGCACAATGCCGTGCTTGTGCCCCATGCCGCTGCGCGGCAGGATTATCGCGGCATAGCCCGGGTGACCGATATGGATGGCAATACCGGTGGGCACCAGCACGGTTTGCCCCGGCGCAAGCTCGATGGGCGCGTCAATGCACGCACGCAAATCAAGCCCCGCGCTGCCAGCGGTTGCATACTGAGGAAGCTGATCCCTCATTCGAGGATCGAGAATTTTTACGTCGATTTTCATGGTGAGCGCATTGTAGGCGGGGTGGGTGCGGTCTCATCGCCGCATTCACCCAGCCACTCGAAGCGCGGCACGTGCTGCCCGTTGATGCACACCTGCTCTAAAAACATGGCCGCGGGCCGCACCCACAAACCGCGTGCGCCATACAGCGCACGGTAAAGCGTCATGGGCTCCAGCGTCTCACTGTGCCGCACGGTATCTATCACCTGATACAGGCCGCCCTTGTAGTGCCGATATAAACCCGGACGCGTGCTGACGGCCGGCGGCAAGTCATGATCGGCTGGCGCACTCATTTGAGGCGCGCCGCGATCTCGCGCACCAGCGCGCGCGCCAGCGTGAGTTTGTCAGCACGCGGCAGCGCTTTGTGGCCTTGTTCATCGAATAGCACCAGCTCGTTGTCGTTCTTGCCAAACGTAGCCGGGCCGATGTTGCCCACCAGCAGCGGCACGCCCTTGCGCGCGCGCTTGGTACTCGCGTGTTCGATTAAGTTGTCACTCTCCGCGGCAAAGCCCACGCAGTACGGCGCGTTGCCTCGCTTGGCCACCGTCGCCAGGATGTCCGGGTTCTCTTCAAACTGCAGCACAGGCGCAGCACCGCCAGGCTCTTTCTTGATCTTGCTGGCTTTGGCGTTGGCAACGCGCCAGTCGGCCACGGCGGCTGCGGCAATGAACACCTGCGCACCGGGCAGAGCTGTCTCCACGGCCGCAAGCATATCGCGTGCGCTTTTCACATCGACTCGCTTCACGCCACGCGGCTCTGCCAAGGCCGTGGGGCCACTCACCAGCGTGACCTGCGCTCCGGCTTCAGCACACGCCCGCGCGAGTGCGTAGCCCATTTTGCCGCTCGACAAGTTGGTGATACCGCGCACCGGGTCGATGGCCTCATACGTCGGCCCGGCGGTGATGACCACCTGCCGGCCCGCCAGCAGCTTGGGCTGGAAGAAGGCTAGGATGTCGTCGAGCAACTCCAGCGGCTCCAGCATGCGGCCGTCGCCCATCTCGCCGCAAGCCTGGTCGCCCGAGCCGGGGCCAAGAATCGTGACGCCGTCCTCACGCAACTGCCGCAGATTGCGCTGCGTGGCTGCGTTTGCCCACATCTCGCGGTTCATGGCCGGTGCCAGCAGCAACGGGCATTGCGGCTGGCGCGCCACAATCAGGGTGGAGAGCAAGTCGTCGCTGAAGCCGTGGGCTGCTTTTGCAATCAGGTCGGCGCTCGCAGGCGCCACGACGATGCAGTCGGCACCACGCGACAGCTCGATGTGCGCCATGTTGTTGTGGATGCGCGCGTCCCACTGGTTGGTCACCACCATGCGGCCCGACAACGCCTGCATAGTGACGGGCGTGATGAAGTGCTGTGCGGCATCTGTCATCACCACTTGCACGGTGGCGCCGTCTTTCACCAGTGCACGGCACAGCTCGGCGGCCTTGTACGCCGCAATGCCGCCGCTCATGCCTAGAACGATGTGTTTACCTTGTAGCTGCATCAGCTCATTATGCAATCGAACTATCGCTGCATGAGTTGGCGGGAGATATAGGAAAGTAAATCAACGATTGCAACGAGCAGCAGTATTGCCATCAGGATGCTGGCGGTTTCGCCCATCTGGAACAAACCCAGGTGAAACGCCAACATCTGCCCCAGCCCACCAGCGCCGACCACACCGAGCACCGCGGCCGCGCGAATGTTGTTCTCCCAACGGTACAGGGTGTAACTCACTAGCTGCGGCAGCACCTGCGGCAG
>CAYSMM010000262.1:0-3653 GCA_964432095.1 uncultured Burkholderiaceae bacterium
AAAGGCGCCACGTCCACGGCGTGGGCCCACTTTTCGTTGTCGAAGCAAAAGCCCTGCCCCGGCTCGGCACCCAGCATATGCAGTTGCGCCGGCACGAGCAACGGCTCGCGCGGGCGCGGCACGACCGTCGCCCGGCGCATGACTGGCAATTCAGCCAGGGCCATCGTTTGCAAGGTGTAATGAAAGGCCTCGGCGTGCATGTCTTCATGAAACAACGCGAGGCGGTGAAAGTACAGCGCCTCGTCCGTGTCGGGCAGGCCTGCGAGCGATTCGAGCGACGCTTCCAGCGTGTCAGACAAATATTGCTTGCATTGCGCAAGCGTGGGCAGCCGCAAATCCCAACGTGCGGCGTGTGGGATCACGCGGCTGTCATATAGCGAGTCGGCATGCGGCAAGAGCGAATCGACAGTGGCCGTGCTTGCACCCCGCGTGCGCAGCGTCCACCATTCGGCAAACCAGCCGATGTGACCCAGTTCCCACAGCGGCAGATTCAAGATGGGTGTGTAAGGCACGCGATGCTCAGCAGGCGCAAGCGGCGCGTAGGCATCGAACAATGCGAGCGTGTAATTGCGCGTGTCGATGAGCGCCAGCGACAGCACGTCTTTGCCGGCGTGGCGCACCTCGGGGCCGTAAGCCGCGCTAGGATGCGAAAAACTTAAACTGCTGGTCGTCATGTCTGTGAATGCTCGCCCTTCAAAACCTTCGGTCGTGATCGTCAGCCCGGCGCTGGCCAGCGCCAACAACGGCAACTGGCATACCGCTGCACGCTGGGCGCGGTTTTTGAAGCCGCACTTTCATGTCGATATTACGATGCAATGGCCTCTTGTGGATGTGCCGCTTACGGATGTTTCGTCGCGCGACGCACGGTTTCAGGCCCCCAGCGCAATGATCGCGCTGCACGCGCGCCGTTCTGCGGCTTCGATTGCCGCGTTCGCGCATCAGTTCCCAACCCGCCCCCTGGTGCTGGCGTTGACGGGCACGGACGTGTACCGCGACATTCACACCGACGCCCCCGCAAAACAGTCGCTCGAACTGGCGACGCATCTCATCACCCTGCAAGACCAAGCGGCGCTGGAGCTGCCCGCTCGACTGCGCAAGAAGGTGACGGTGATTTATCAGTCGGCGCCGCAGCTGGTGCCCGCCGCCCGCAAGCCGCGGCAACTGACGGCGGTGATGGTGGGCCACATGCGCGACGAGAAAGACCCGCTTACCTTCATGCGCGCCGCGCGTGTGCTGGCCGACGATGCGCGCATTCGCTTCGTGCAGATTGGCGATGCCATCGAGCCCGAGTTTGAAAAGCAGGCGCGCATCACCGAGCGCATGAACCCGCACTATCAGTGGCTAGGCGGCCTGCCGCGGGCTCAAGCAAGACAGTGGATCAAGCGCGCACATCTGCTGGTGATTCCCAGCCGTATGGAAGGCGGGGCCAACGTCATCATCGAGGCGGTGCAAAGCGGCACGCCCGTGCTGGGCTCACGCATGAGCGGTAACGTAGGCATGCTGGGACGTGATTACTCTGGGTACTTTGCCCTTGGGAGTGAATCTGAATTAGCAGACATGCTTGTAAAGTGTGTGGAGTATCCGCGCTTCTACCCAACATTAGCACGCCAGTGCCGTGCCCGCGGCAAACTGTTTGAACCCGGCAAGGAATCCGCAGCTCTCATACACTTACTGACTCGCGCGCTGCAGGCCAAGCCCTGAGAAGCGCCAACAACGGAAAGATTCATGGATACCAAAGTCACCCCTCCCCGCCTCACGTCGCTGTCTCACGGTGGCGGCTGCGGCTGCAAGATTGCGCCCGGCGTGCTCAGCGAGATTTTGAAAGACCAGATCGCGCTGCCCATGCCCAAAGAGCTGTTAGTGGGCATAGAGACGGCCGATGACGCGGCCGTCTATCAACTCAACGACGAGCAGGCGCTGATCGCCACCACGGACTTCTTCATGCCCATCGTCGATGACCCGTTCGACTTTGGCCGCATCGCCGCCACCAACGCCATCAGTGATGTCTACGCCATGGGCGGCAAGCCCATCATGGCCCTCGCACTCGTGGGCATGCCCATCAATGTGCTGCCGCTAGAGACGATAGGTGCGGTGCTGCGCGGCGGCGAGAGCATGTGCAAAGAAGCAGGTATTCCGATTGCCGGCGGCCATACCATCGACAGTGTCGAGCCGATCTACGGCCTGGTCGTCATGGGCCTGGTGCACCCCAAGCAAGTCAAGCGCAATGCCGACGCAAAGGCCGGCGATGTGCTGGTGCTCGGCAAACCGCTGGGTGTGGGCATTCTGTCGGCCGCGCTCAAGAAAGACGCCCTGAGTACAGACGGCTATGCGCAGATGATTGCCAACACCACCAAGCTCAACAAGCCCGGCGCCGAGTTGGCGCAACTGCCAGGCGTTCATGCACTCACTGACGTCACCGGCTTTGGCCTGCTCGGCCATGCGCTGGAGCTTGCGCGCGGTGCAAAGCTGGGGGTGCACATCGATATGAACAAGGTGCCGTTGTTGCCCGACGTGCTGAAGATGGCTGGCGAAGGTTTCGTTACCGGCGCATCAGGCCGCAACTGGGCCGCGTACGGCAGCGAGGTGAGCCTGGCCGCTAACCTGAGCGACGCGCATCGAGCACTGCTGACCGACCCGCAAACCTCGGGCGGCTTGCTCGTATCTTGCGACGCAGCCAGTGTGAACGACGTGCTCGCCTGCTTCAAGCGCGGGGGCTTTGAACATGCCGCCGTCATCGGCCAATGTGCCGCAGGCAGCGGTGTGACGGTCAGTTAATCCCACTGCATAGCGTGTCCTAAAGATTGGTACTGATGAGCTTGCAGTCGCCAGATTGACGGCCGTCTGTGGCCGCCTGTAAGACCTAAGCTGCAGCAGGAACCTGGCTGCATTGCATCTCGTGAAGAGTGGTCACAAACCTACAAGAGTTGGCTGCCCACCCTGCATCATCATGACGCGGATCACTCCCGGTCATGGGGAAGTCAATGCCAATCATGATGAAAGCCGAGGTTTAAGGGCAGACGCTCGACGGCTATGGCAAAGTATTCAACGCGCCTGCGCCGCTCTAAAGCGTGACGCCCAGCTTCATTGCACATATGTCGCACCCGATAGCCGGCGGCTGGTGCGTCATCGATGTCTGTGCCTCGAGGACGATTTCGAGCAGTTCTTCAGGCAGCACGTCGTCCATCGTCTGCCGGCTGATGTGCGGCCAAAAATCAGCTTTCAGCCGTTGCATGAAAATTCAGCGCTTGAAAAGAGCTCACCTATCTTGCGAACCCGTACACCCGTTGATTGCATACTGCCCCGCGGCACGCAACGCACTTTGATCTGTAGCACTCCAGCTTGATCCTCAATCACCAATACGAGAAAGGCACAGCTGCAGAACATACGAGGTATGGCACTGGGCGCTCAAGAGTAAGGTCATACCCATACTGCGTAGACAGCTTGCAGGTAAGCTGAATGACTTCAGGCGCAGCTACCCCCGCGGGCTGCAGGCTAGCGCTTGCGGGCTTAGGCCAGCTGCTGCGCTTGGCAGCTTCGGCCATGTGCAACATGCCAGTTGGCATCTGAAGCATGGAGCAGACCGCTGAGTGAAGTGATAAGATGATACTCATATACCCACTATACTATAGTGTACTATAATACATTATAACAAC
>CAYSMM010000263.1:0-3651 GCA_964432095.1 uncultured Burkholderiaceae bacterium
CTTGGGCGGCAGCAGCTTGGAAAATGATCCGACGCTGATGAGATCGCCCTTCTTCAGCGCCTTGTCCTCTTTGGCCAAGTCCATGGCGAGCCAGATTACCGCATTGAGCGGATGGTCGAGCACGTCGCGGCCCTTTCCACGATCAATCTCCGTGCTGCCGTCATACATCAGGACCTGCATGTCGCGCAGTGAATCAACCAGTGCCTCGCGCCTTTGAACAGGAATCGGCTTGCCCATCACTCCCAGCCTCGCGCCCACATTGATGGCGTTGATCGCCGGCCCGTTGAGCTTGGGTGGCGCTTCCACGAGCAGATCGGGCAACTCGATGAACGGGATGACTTGATCGACATAGCGCAGTACCTCGCTAGGCGTACGCGCGCGGGCAATTCGTGCGTCGCTCACGCGTAACAGCAAGTCTGCCTCGAACAGCGGCCGTGCACCATATTTCGCATCCAGCGTCACACCATCAGGCTTGAGCATGTCGGCATACAGCGTGCCGCGCACCGGCTTGTCGTAGTTGAAGCGCTTTTGCACCGCAGGGTTAGTAAGCCCCGCTTTGTAGCCCACCACTTTGCCCATGCGCTGCGCGAGAAAGCCGTTGACCTTTTCACGGCTGCAAACACCGTCTGCCTCGCTCAGCCCTTCGGGGTTGGGTGCGGGCTCCCGCATGAGGTAGCGCTGTACCAGCAATGCCGCATCGCTATCGCTCAGGCAAGCAGCTTGCGCCGTGCGCATGGCAGTGGTTGACAGCATTGCCGCGACAACGAGTAAGAAGTGCACGGCCCATTGAGTGACCGGTCTTGCACGTTGAGCCGCGCTAGGTGTGTATCGTGACATCTGCTACTCCTGCAGCTAAATTACGTTGCCGATGAAAGTGCGATGCTTGTGCATCGCTCACCATAGGTTATCGCATTCCCGCGCTGCGGTCATCGCCGTTGCGCTTGACTTTGTGCACTTTCCAATGCCAGCATTGAGCCATCATGAGTACAAAACACAAAATGCCTGTCCTAACTCAATCATTGCTGCTGGCTGTTCTTTTGGGCCTTTTGTGCATGCCCACGCAGGCACAGGTGTACAAGATTGTCGGACCAGATGGTAAGGTGAGCTACACCGACAAGCCGCCCGAAAAGGGGCAGAAGGCACAGACGCTCAATCTCGCGGCGCAGCCCGCCACGCCCGTGCCGGCAGAGTTGTTGAAACTGCAGGAGGCGATGCTCAAGAGCGCCGACAAGCGGGCCGAGGAAAACCGTAACCCAAGCTTTGATGCGTTCTTCACCGCAACCTGGTGCGGCTACTGCAAGCAAGCCAAAGCCTATATGGCGGCCAGGAACATTCAGGTGCCAGAGTTCGACATCGATACCGCTTCGGGGCGGCAGGCCTTCGTGAACGCAGGCGGCGGGCGCGGCGTGCCGCTGCTGCTTTGGAAGGGGCAGCGTGTGCAAGGCTTCTCGGCTGCGGCCTATGACCAGGTGTTCAAGCAACGCTGATGCCATTACAGTGGCAAAACCTTATTACTCCGCTTTGTATATGCCATTTACTGGACTCTAATAAACCAGTTAAGACATTATACTAATAACAGTATCAAATCATCGCAAGCTCAGCAATACCAACTACAGCGGCTTGACTCTGGAAAAGTCCTGTTGCTGCAGCACTTGCACAAACTCATCAGCCAGTCGCTGACTCTCCTCAACCGCGCGGCTCCAGGCCTTGATGCGGGACGGTAAATCGGTGCCGTAGCGGGCGAAGTCGCTACGGTCGGGCAGCTTGCCGTTAGGCAACGTCCTTACCCAGTCGTGGCTGGGTGCAAGCACGATGACGTTGTCCAGAAACTCAGTTGCACCGTGCCGCCACTTCAGCCCCTTGTCGAGCCAACCCGGCACCACATCGCGCTGAAAGTGCGGATACAGCACCAGGCCGTCGTCAGCCGACGCGTAGTCCAGGTGCAGGTGATAGTCGGTAATGCCACCGTCCCAATACGCCCCGCGCGGCGCCCCGGGAATATCGTGCACGGCCTGCAGTACAAAAGGAATCGAGCACGAAGCCTGTACCGCCGGGCGAAAGTTGCTTTCGTTCAAATGCACCACGCGGCTACGGTAGTCATTCAGCCGGATCGGCAGCAGCTCACGGCGGTCTGAAAAAATCACCCGCTCCAGCCAGGCACTCATCGCACGGCGGCTGGTGACGTTGGTGAGAAACGCACCCAGATAGCCAGCCGGCGTGCGCAGCTTGCCCTCGCGCGCCAGCATGTGGCGGCCATGCGAGGTGACGATGTGCAAACGGTAGCGAGGATGTTGCAGTACGTCGTGCAACTGCGTACCAAAGAAGCTCTCCAGCGATTCACCGAACCGCTCGCTCACGTGGTGCGCAGTGGGGCGCTTGCGGCCCGGCTCGATTTCATAGTCCTGCCGGATGTAGTCATGCGCAAGCCGGTCGAACGCCGCCTTAGGCGCTTTGAGCATGGCGGTGGCCATACGCCACGCGCCGATCGAGGCACCCAGTAAATGCACGGTATGCGCAGACTGCGCGAGCCAGTCGCCAAAGATGAATTTGTCTAGCCCGTGCAGCATCAAGCCTTTGGGCCCACCGGCTGCGCCCGGCACGAAGCGCACATGCTGCGGCAGCAGACCATGCGCGAGCAAATGAGCCCGCGCCTTAGGGCCAGCGTAAATTTCCAATGCATCCATGCCGTGATTGTGTCGCAGCATTGAGGGTGTTTGCTCTAGCGTTTGAGCTTGGCGAATGCCGCCGCCATGGCTCCTTGGGGAGCTGCTGGTGTGCTCGACGATGATCGTGGTGATCGGTAGCCGTGGTTTGCACCATCAAGGCTCGCCGCGTGTGGAGCCGATGTAGCTTGCAGCTTCATGCTCAAACCAATGCGTTTGCGCTCGACATCGACCTCCAGCACGCGCACCTTGACGATGTCGCCAACCTTCACCACCTCACGCGCATCGTTCACGAATCGCTTGGCCAGCTCGCTCACATGCACCAAACCGTCTTGATGTACGCCAATGTCGACGAATGCACCAAACGCTGCGACATTGCTCACGGTACCCTCCAGCATCATGCCCGGCTTCACATGCGAAATATCCTCGATGCCGTCATTGAAGCGTGCAACCTTGAACTCTGGCCGTGGGTCGCGCCCAGGTTTTTCTAACTCTGCCAGCACATCCTTCACGGTGAAGATGCCATGCTGCTCATCGGCCAGCAACTCAGGCTTGATGGTTTTGAGTACGTCGGCCTTGCCCATCACTTCTTGCAGCGGCTTGGCTACATGCGTAAGCACTTTCTGAACCAGCGTGTAACTCTCTGGGTGCACGGCTGATGCGTCCAGTGGATTGTCACCGTTCAAAATGCGTAAAAAACCAGCGCATTGCTCAAATGTTTTGTCACCTAAGCCAGCAACGGCTCGCAGCGCCTCACGGTTGCGGAACGCGCCATGCACCTCTCGATGACGCACCAGGTTGCGCGCCGTGGCAGCACTTAAGCCGGCAACACGCGCTAGCAAGGGCGGCGAAGCGGTGTTCACATCCACCCCTACGCTGTTCACACAGTCTTCCACCACGGCGTCCAACTTACGCGCAAGCAGAAGCTGATTCACGTCATGTTGATACTGGCCTACGCCGATGCTCTTGGGGTCGATCTTCACCAGCT
>CAYSMM010000264.1:0-3644 GCA_964432095.1 uncultured Burkholderiaceae bacterium
ATACACGGCTGCAATGCATGATTGCCAATTGACGCATCATATTACTCTTATATGTATAATGCCTTCACTGCTTTAACATAAAGCAGTAATCGCTGTATACAAAATACAGTATCAATGCATCAAGGCATAGCGTAGCAAATACGCTAGACCTCCAGCCACTCCTTGCGGATGTGCGCATTGGCTTTGAGCTCGGCAGGCGTGCCCTCGAACACGATGCTGCCATGCCCCATGACGTATACACGCTCAGAGATCTGCAGCGCAATCGCGAGCTTTTGCTCCACCAGCAGCACACTGATGCCGCGGCGCTTGAGCTCTTTGAGGTACTCGGCCACCAACTCCACGATCTTGGGCGCCAGACCTTCCGTGGGTTCATCGATCATGATGAAGTCGGGGTCGCCCATCAGCGTGCGGCACAGTGTCAGCATCTGTTGTTCGCCGCCAGACAGCACTCCCGCCTCGGTATGCTGACGTTCTTTGAGGCGCGGGAACATCTGGTACATGTCGTCAAACGACCAGCGGCCCGCCTTTCCCGCTTTCTTTTGCCCCAGCAACAGGTTTTGATGCACGGTCAGCTTGGGGAAGATATCGCGGTTTTCGGGCACGTAGCCAAGCCCGAAGTGTGCAATCTCATAGGCTTTGTGACCCACCAGATTCTTGCCATTCCAAAGCACCTCGCCATGGCACTCGTCCACCAGGCCCATGATGGACTTGACCGTGGTCGAGCGGCCCGAGCCGTTTCGGCCTAACAACGCCACGATTTCGCCCACCTTCACTTCGAAATGCACGCCTTGCAGCACGTGACTCTTGCCGTAAAACGCATGAAGATTGTTGACTTGCAGCATCGAGCGCTCCTATGCGGCGCGGGCAGATTGCTCATCGGCCAGAGCAGATCCGAGATACGCCTCTTGCACCCGTGGGTTTGAGCGCACATTCTCAGGCACGTCAAACGCGATCACCTCGCCATACACCACCACGGCTATGCGATCTGCCAGACCAAACACCACGCTCATATCGTGCTCGACTGTCAGCAGTGTTTTGCCCACCGTCACGCGACGGATCAACTCAACGAAACGATCGGTCTCGCTATGGCTCATGCCTGCAGTGGGCTCGTCGAGCAAGATGACCTCGGCACCGCCCGCGATGGTGATGCCGATCTCCAGCGCCCGCTGCTCGGCGTAGGTGAGCAGCGATGCAGCAGTGTCGCGCCGCCGCTTCAAACCAATCATGTCCATCACCTGCTCGGCGCGGTCATTGGAGTCCGTCAGGCCCGACAATGCCATGAGGAAGCTGTAGCGGTAACCCATAGGGTAAAGCGTGGCGCAACGAAGATTCTCAAACACCGACAGACGTGGGAAGATGTTGGTGATCTGAAAGCTGCGCGCAAGGCCCATACGATTGATCTCAAACGGTGTCTTGCCATTGATGCGTTCGCCGTTGAGCACAATGTCGCCACTGGTCACACCAAAGCGCCCGCTGATGAGATTGAACAGCGTGCTCTTGCCCGCGCCGTTGGGGCCGATGATGGCCACGCGCTCACCTTTATTTACCTGTAAATTGGCGCCACGAATGATCTCGGTCTTGCCAAAGCTCTTGCGCACGTCCTTGAGTTCAACGGAATAGCTCATATTCACACCGCGCTTTCTCGTTGAATCTGCTTTTCAATCTCTTCTTGCGCAACGCCCCAGTTACGGCTGAACTCACGCCGAGCTAGCTCGAACAGTGCAGCGCTCACCACAAAGACAAGGCCCACACCTACCCAGGTGTCGAGTTTCATCACATCCAGTGGCACACCGAACACCCGCGCCACCGACCCAGTTCCAATACCCAGCTTGAGTTGATAGGTCATCTCGATCACAGCCGAAATAGCCACCACTACGCCAAGCAGGGTGCCACCCAGCGCGATATAGCTTGCAAGTAGCGGCCGTAACCGTCCGTACTTGGCAACGCGTAGATTCATCATGATGAGACTAGACAAACCGCCTGGCGCATACATCACCATCAGCAGGAACACCACGCCGACGTAAAGCTGCCATGCTTTCGTCCACTCACTCAGCACCACCAGTGCAACGACCAGCAGCACGGCGCCAAGAATGGGGCCGAAGAAGAACAACGCGCCTCCCAGGAATGTGAACAGCAGCAAGGCGCCCGAGCGGATACCGCTCACACTCTCGGCCGTGATGGCCTCGAATTGAATCGCAGTGAGTCCGCCGGATACACCTGCGAAGAAGCACGAGATCATCATCACGTAAAAGCGAACACGCCGTGCATCGTAGCCTATGAACTCGGCGCGCTCGGGGTTATCGCGCACCGCATTGGCAATGCGGCCCAGCGGTGTTTGTGTGAATGCATACATAGCTGCGGTGCACACGAACAGCCACACCGCGATCAGGTAGTACACCTGAATCGCCGGGCCATAAGTCAGCCACTCCATGCCGGGAATACGCATGCCTACCGTGCGATTGGCGTTGATGCCGCCCTCACCGCCAAAAAACTCAGGGAACATCAATGCGCTCGCAAATACCAGCTCGCCTATGCCCAACGTAATCATCGCGAAGGTAGTGCCAGCCTTCTTAGTGGTGACGTAGCCGAACAGCGCGCCAAACAACAGGCTGGTCAATCCGCCGACGAGCGGTATGAGACTCATGGGAATCGGCCAACCGTCGGCGATTTTGTTCATCGCATGAATCGCCATGAACGCGCCCAGGCCGGTGTAAACCGCATGGCCGAAGCTGAGCAGGCCTAACTGGCCAAACAACATGTTGTAGCTCAGGCAGGCGATGGCGGTCACACCCATCAGGCTGAGCAGCGTGAGCGAAAAGCCCGACGAGAACATCAGCGGCAACACTACGAGCAGCAGCGCGTAGAAAGCCCAGATGACCCACCGGCCGACATTAATCGGCTTGAAGCTCAAATCTTGTGTACTCATGCTTAATCCTCCCGCGTACCCATCAACCCCTTGGGTCTGAAGATGAGCATGAGGATGAGCAGCAGATACGGCAATATGGGTGCCACCTGCGATAGTTTGAGCTTCCACAGCGGATAGCCGAACGTTTTTTGTGTGATCTCGGCGTCAAACCAGTCCTTGGCAAACGTGACGATCGACCAGTCGAGCCCCACTGCAAAGGTTTGCAACAAGCCGATCAGAATGGATGCGACGAATGCGCCTGCCAGCGAACCCATGCCACCAATCACCACCACTACGAAGATGATGGAGCCCACGTTGGCTGCCATACCCGGCTCCGTCACGAAAGCGTTGCCACCAATCACCCCAGCCAGGCCTGCGAGCGCGGCGCCTCCGCCAAACACCATCATGAACACACGTGGCACGTTGTGTCCTAACGCCTCGGTCATGTGTGGATGCGTCAGCGCCGCCTGAATGATGAGGCCGATGCGAGTGCGCGTGAGCAGTAGCCACAACGACACCAGCATGAGCACAGCGACCAGCATCATGAACCCGCGATATTGTGGGAACTGTGTGTTGTATATAGTCATGAGTGGCCCGGATAGCTCAGCAGGCACTCTATAGTCCACAGAGGATCTACCCCAGATAACTTGCACCAACTCAAGGATGACGTAGCTCAGGCCAAAGGTAATGAGCAACTCCGGCACATGGCCGAACTTGTGCACCCGCCTAAGTGCAAAGC
>CAYSMM010000265.1:0-3641 GCA_964432095.1 uncultured Burkholderiaceae bacterium
TGCGGCTACTGCCGCGTGCTACATCAAAACCTGGCGAAGGTCGATAACTCGACGGTTTACGTGTTTCTGTATCCGATTCTCTCGCCCGATTCACACGAGAAAGCCAAACAGATCTGGTGCTCGCCCACCCGCAGCAAGGCCTATCTGGACTGGATGCTCGAACGTAAGGCGCCCACCGCGGCGGCGAGTTGCGACACCACGGCGATCAATCGCAATACGGAACTCGGACGCAAGCATAAGGTGCAAGGCACACCAGCGATAGTGTTTATGGACGGTGTGCGCGTGCCGGGGGCGATTGCGCCGGATCAGATCGAGAAACGCTTGGCGGCAGCGCGGTGATTGCTGGCCGCTGGCCTGGCACGGTTTCCAATACCGCATTATCAGCACGATACCGCTGTTAGTATCATGCCGTTACTGCACTTTCTATGTGCAGTAACGGCTTTATACAATTGACAGTATCAAGAGAAATCGCTCGGGAAGGATCAGGCGGAGAAACTGGCGGATCAACCCGTTTGGGCAGATGGACGCTTGAGCAGTGAAGCCCACTCGTCTATGGGTGCTGGTTTGCCAAATAGGTAGCCTTGCATGTCTTTGACGCCGAGTTCATTCAAGGCCTTGGCCTGCTCGGCCCACTCGACACCCTCTACTACCAGATTTGCGTTGGTGGCTTGCGCAAAACCCACCGCGAGTCGCACCACGGCGATATTGAAACTGTCGTGTGGCATGTTGCGCGTCATTTGGCCGGAGAGTTTGAGGTAGGCGGGCTGCAACTGGCGCACATATTCCAGCGACGCAAAGCCCTCGCCGAAATCGTCCATCGCCAAACGCACGCGGCCTTTTTGCAGGTTGCGCAGGTTGCGCTGTACGGTTGGAAAGTCGGGAATGGAGCGACGCTCGGTAACCTCGAGCACCAAGCGTTGCGCCGGCAGGTCGTGAAACTCTAGGTAGTCACTAACGCGCGTCCACAGGTCGGGGTCGCCGAGTTGATCGGCTTCCATGTTGACCGAGAGAAAACCTTGAAAGCTAGTCCAGTTGGACAAGCTCTTCAGCTCGAGAATCGCACGGTCGAGCACCCAGAAGAACAACTCGCTGGTGTGCTGCGGTGTGAGTTGCGGCAGCAAAGAGACGGGGGTGCACAGCTCACCTGTTTCGGCCAGTTGCCAGCGAAACAGCGCTTCCAGTCCCAGCATCTCCCGAGCCGGGTAGCGCATCATGGGCTGGTACACCAGTTTGGGCGCGCCCGCACCAAGTGATGCTTCGATTCGGGGGAATACGGTGTTGTCCACGTTGATATGTCAATTATCTATCAATAAGCGTACCACATACCGCATTGAGGTATTCGGCAATTCACGACACGCCTGGCGGTTTAGCTCTGGGCGGTGGGCAATTCCCGACAGGCGTGTTGGCTGTAGCATGCGGGCCTGTGTGAAGACGTTGAAAGGTGCACAATTACACGAGTCAGCCAAATTAAGAAACGCAGTTTGTGATGCTTGAGAGCCGTGTTTGTTGCGTACACGCAGGAGTGAGCTTGTGAACGCGTTTGGCGTGCCTGCGCACCTGCAGCATTTCGAACCCAGCCGCGAGGCGGCCATCGAGCGGATGCAGCGGCTGCACCCAGGCCGCTATGCCAAAACCCGCAATCATCTGGACGGCGCTGTCAGTGGCCTGTCACCCTACATCACACATGGTTTTGTGAGCCTGGCCGAGATCGTGCACAGCGTGGCCATGCGCCACGCGTTGAGCTTTGTCGACAAGCTTGTGGCCGAGTTCGCCTGGCGCGAGTTCTTTCATCACGTGTGGCTCACGCAGCAAGACGGCATCTTTGCCGACATGCGTGCACGCGGCTGGTTGAGCGGCAGCACGGCGATCAACTACTCCGAGTCTCTGCCGCCTGACGTTCGCGAAGCGCGCACTGGCATTGCCGCTATCGACAGCGCGGTGCGTGTGCTGTACGGCACAGGCTACCTGCACAACCATGCGCGCATGTGGCTGGCCAGTTACCTGGTGCATTTTCGCAAGGTGAGCTGGCGCGCGGGTGCCGACTGGATGTACGGCCATTTGCTGGACGGCGATCTGGCCTGTAATCATTTGTCGTGGCAGTGGGTGGCCGGTACCTTCAGTCACAAGCCCTATCTGTTCAATGCCGACAACGTGGCCAAGTACGCGCCAGCCACCGCGGCCAAGCACTGGGAGAGTTTCGGCACCGGCATCGACTTGCCCTACGACGCCATCGAGGCGCTGGCTCACAGCCCGCATGAGGTTGCACCCGAGCGCACCGCCGCGCTTGGTACTGCAGAGCCGCCATTGCTGGCTGCGCCGCCGGGCGCGCATTGGTTTGATGCGGGCGTGCTGGACGGCAAGGCTGTCGAGCTGGTGCACCCGTGGGCGCTGGGCCCGCGTCCTGAGGATGACGGCACACCCGACAGCGCACAGACGCCGCGCATGACCCGCAGCAGCTGCCGCCTGGGTGTACTGCATCTGCCGTTTCATCTGGCGTTCCCGTGGAGCGAGCGGCGCTACCAATTCGTGATGACGCGCATGCAGGCGGTTTGCGACGCCGTGTTTGTGGGCGACCTCACGCAGCTTGCGCCCGCGCTCGCGCGTGCAGCCCAGGTGCGAGCGCAGGCCACGCTCAACCCGCACTACCGCGATGCGCTGGCTGCAATTGCCAGGTTGATGCCCCAAGCGGCTTGGCTGCCGCAGCCTTCCAAGCCCTGCGACAGCTTCAGCAAGTTCTACGAGCGTGTGCAGCGCGATGCTGCCAAGACCGGCGGACTTTCCGCACTGCTGGGTCGCGATGTTGCAGACGGCGCCGATTCGCAGGCTGCACAAACACCGCAAGCGATGCAAAGAGTTCTGCCTTTCTGAGCAAAGCGCACCGCATCATGAACCTAAGCAATCAGTCCGCGAGCAACGGTAGCAACCTTAAAGCAGCAAACGTGAACCTGCCGCCGCTAGCCCGGCAGCTCGGGTATGCCGGCCTGATTCCATTTGGCATGTGCGCACTCGCGTTGTGGTTGGCCGATGCGAGCTACAAGCCGATGCTGCATCAGGCCCTGGTGGCATATGCCGCAGTCATTCTCACTTTTGTGGGCGCGTTTCATTGGGGCCTTGCGCTCGCGCGCCATGCCGACGGGCGCGATATGCCGGTGGCATGGGCCTGGAGCGTGGTGCCCGCGCTTGTGGCGTGGGCGGCATTGCTGCTGCCGCTGCATTACGCGTCGCCATTCCTGTCGATCACACTCATCGTGTGCTGGGTGGTTGATCGCGCGCTGCTCAGGCATGAGCCGTTTGCCGGCGACTTCATGCGTCTGCGCACACACCTCACCTTCGCGGCGTGGCTGTGCATCGTTGTGGGACGCATGGGCAGTGCGGTTGTATAGCTTGTTTAATGGGTTGATACATCCATGAGTAAATAGTCATTACTGCAATCCTGATAAGCAGTAATGGTGTATTACTCATATAAGCATATCGTTCATGCAATCGCCCGTAGCGTGCGGCGCGGTGAGCCTGCCTACAATGCCACATGCACTACACCCTTGAAGCGCTCGACATCGACGCGCATTTGTTTCGCATCACCCTTGCCCTGCCCGCTGGCGGCGAGCCCATCACACTCAAGCTGCCGGTGTGGATTCCGGGCA
>CAYSMM010000266.1:0-3620 GCA_964432095.1 uncultured Burkholderiaceae bacterium
TCTGTCGCGCGCCGCCGATCTTCACACCGGCCAGCGAGTTGGCTACAGCCAAACCTAAATCGTTATGGCAATGCACGCTCCACACGGCTTTGTCGCTGTTGGGGATGCGCGTGCGCAGCGTCTTGATGAACTCGCCATACAGCTCCGGAATGGCGTAGCCCACCGTGTCGGCAATGTTCACCGTGGTGGCACCCTCGGCGATCACCGCTTCGAGCACGCGGCACAAAAAGTCCACGTCTGAGCGGCTGCCGTCTTCAGGCGAAAACTCGATGTTGTCAGTGAAGTTACGCGCGTAGCGCACCGCCAGCCGGGCCTGATCGAGCACCTGCTCGGGCGTCATGCGCAGCTTCTTCTCCTTGTGCAGCGGGCTGGTGGCGATGAAGGTGTGAATGCGGGCGCTGCGGGCGCCCTTGAGCGCCTCGGCACTGCGCGCGATGTCGCGGTCATTGGCGCGCGACAGCGACGCCACAGTGCTGTCTTTGATGTGATCGGCAATCGCCTTCACCGCCTCGAAGTCGCCATTGGACGCTGCGGCAAAGCCCGCCTCGATCACGTCCACCTTCAGCCGCTCGAGCTGGCGCGCAATGCGCAGCTTCTCGTCCTTGGTCATGGACGCGCCGGGCGACTGCTCGCCGTCACGCAAAGTGGTGTCAAAAATAATGAGTTTGTCAGCCATGAATCTCTCCATCATGGGCGGCAGCGCGGCTAGACCGTTTGTTTGCGCATACCGATGATGCGCTGCCTTGCACTGCTGCGATTTCGTCTTGATCGTCTTACTTTGGGGTTGCCTGCTGAACTTTGACCGCCGCAGGCACGCGGCCTTGTGTTAGAGGGTGTTGCGCGCGGGGCGCAGTAGCAGCAGTAGCAGCGCCTGAATCAGCGCTGCGGAGGAAATCGACGGAAGGAAAGATGACGAGATCATCGATCGAGTTTGCACGAGTTCAGTATACCCAAACTTTGCTGCGATGCAAACCGGCCACTATGATCGAATGCACATTATACTGCACTATCTATAAAGTACTAACTGCAATACAGAAAACCAGTAAAGCCTTTACACTGCATGCAGTATAAATTGTTAGTGCGGTCCGTTGTGGTGATCGTGCAAGCCTTTTTCCTCAGGGTCTTGCGTCGAGGTGGCAATGATGTTGATCTTCTTGCCAGTGGCCATGCGGTAGCCGTAGACGGCATAGCCGCTCAGACCATAGGCTACGAATATGCCGAACAGCACGGTGGCCGGGTCGTATGAGACCAGCCCGATCACGAGCACAGCCGCAAATAGCGTGATGAAGGGAACGCTTTTTTTGAGGCTCACGTCCTTGAAGCTGTAAAACGGCACGTTGCTCACCATCGTGAGCCCGGCATACAGTGCAATGCCGAAGGCAAACCAGCGCACCTCGGCACCTTTGAAATCCAGCTCGGTCATCAGCCACACGAAGCCCATGACGATGGCCGCAGCGGCCGGGCTGGGAATGCCTTGAAAGTAGCGCTTGTCCACCACTGCGATGTTGGTGTTGAAGCGAGCAAGGCGTAGCGCAGCGCCCGCGCAATAAATGAACGCGGCAATCCAGCCGAGCTTGCCCAGGCCGTTGAGTGACCATTGATACAGCACGAGCGCAGGCGCGGCGCCAAAGCTCACCATGTCGGCCAGGCTGTCGAACTGCGCACCAAACTCGCTTTGCGTGCCAGTGAGGCGCGCCACTCGGCCGTCGAGGCTGTCCATCAACATCGCTACGAACACGGCCATGCCGGCGTCGGCATAGCGGCCATTCATCGCCATCACCACTGCGTAAAAGCCGCAAAACAAGCAGCCTGCGGTAAATAGATTGGGCAGCAGGTAGATGCCCTTGCGGCGTTTTACCGGAGGTGCGACGCCCAGGCCCTCGTCCTCATCAGGGTCGTGCTCGGGGGCGCGGCTGGGCGGGGATGGATCGGATGGCATGGTCATGAGCGGAGGATACAACGAAGGCGCGGCTATACCGTAGCCATGTGCTCGCCCATGCGAATCGGCCTGGCCGGCGCCCAGTCGGCATTGAACGCAAACGTCGCGGCCTGCTTGGGCCATACCAGCACCACGGTAGAGCCGAGCAGAAAGCGCCCCATCTCGTCGCCCTGCTTGAGCGACACCTGCCCAGGCGTGTAGTGCCAGGTGCGCGGAGCACCGGGGCGCGGCGGGTTGACGATGCCGTGCCACACGGTGGCCATGCTGCCCACGATGGTGGCCCCCACCAGCACCATTGCCAGCGGGCCGTGCGCGGTGTTGAAGTGGCACACCACGCGCTCGTTACGCGCAAACAAGCCTTTCACACCGCGCGCCGTAGTGGGGTTGACCGAGAACAAATCCCCAGGCACGTGAATCATCTGTGTCAGTTCACCGTTGCACGGCATGTGAATGCGGTGGTAGTCGCGCGGGCTTAAGTACAGTGTGGCGAACTGCCCGTTTTCAAAACGCAACGCGTCTTGCGCAGTGCTGGCCAAAAGCTCGGCCGTGCTGTAGCTGTGGCCCTTGGCCTGGAAGATTTGATCGCGCTCGATCGCGCCGAACTGGCTGATCGCACCGTCCACCGGGCACACCCATGGGGCTTGTGCCAGCGGCCGCATGCCATGCTTGAGTGGCCGTGTGAAAAACTCATTGAAGCTTTTGTAATGCTCGGGGGTCTCGTGTAACGCCTCAGCCATATTGACGCCGTAACGCTGGATGAACCAGCGGATGGCAGCATACGTGGCACGGCCGCCCTCGCGGCTTGCGGCAAAGCCCGCAAGCTGCGTGAGCGCTTGTTTGGGAATCAGGTACTGCGGCAAGACTTTGAGACGATCAGACATGCCCCGCAGTGTAGAGGATGCGCATCATGCGCTGCCACCGCTGTGCCGCAAGGTTTCAGCCGGACGCTGACGCCGGGTGAAGTCCGGGATGCTGGGGCGGGCGCAGTGGGCGTCGCGAGCGGCGCTGAACAAGGCGCAGATACCCGCGTACAGCCGCGTAGCGAGGGGGCCTTGGGCTAGGCGCGGGCGCCCAAACAAAACCGGAACGTACACGGACGTACGTGAGGATTTTGTTTGGGCTGCAACAACGCCCAAGGCCACCGCAGTAGCGGCTTTAGTTACGGGACTTGTCTACGAGCTTATTCGCGCGAATCCACGGCAGCGAGCCCCGATACCGCCCTCATCCACTGCTGGATGAGGGCCGGGGCGAGCCGGTTTTGCCTGCCAGCAAAACCGTGCCGTCCGCGCCATCTGCGCGCCGCGGCCTCAATTGCGGGACTTGTCTACGAGCTTATTCGCGCGGATCCACGGCATCATAGCCCGCAACTTCTCGCCCACCACTTCGATTGGGTGTTCGCTCGTCAGGCGGCGGCGGCTCATGAGTGTGGGTGCTCCGGCGCGGTTTTCGAGGATGAAGCTCTTGGCGTATTCACCGGTTTGAATGTTTTTGAGCGCCTGGCGCATCGCGGCTTTCGCCTCGTCGCCAATCACCTTGGGGCCGGTGACGTATTCGCCGTACTCAGCGTTGTTGCTGATGGAGTAGTTCATGTTGGCGATGCCGCCTTCATAGATCAGGTCAACGATCAGCTTCAACTCGTGCAGGCATTCGAAGTAGGCCATCTCGGGCGCGTAACCGGCCT
>CAYSMM010000267.1:0-3617 GCA_964432095.1 uncultured Burkholderiaceae bacterium
AAACAGCTGCTTGACGCGGTCTATGGCGAGCTGCTCGGCGATGTCCACGAACTCGCAACCGCCGTAGTAGCGCTTGCCGGGATAACCCTCGGCGTATTTGTTCGTCAGTTGACTGCCCTGCGCGGCCATCACCGCGGGCGAGGCGTAGTTCTCGCTGGCAATCAGCTCGATGTGATCTTCCTGACGCTGATTTTCTTTGGCAATCGCGCTCCAAAGCTCAGCGTCATGCAGCGCAAAGTTGGCTTGGCGGGAAAACATGGTGTTGAGTCCTTTATTGGCAAACTGGTTGTGCACCCGACGTCGTGCGTGAGCGCTCCAGCTACCCAGGCGTACGGCAGCGTGTTGTGCATCCTAGCGGATGTGCTGCGCTCCCTGATGGTGATGCCCATCTGCGCCAGTCACGCAGCAACGAAAGTGTAGCGCAGGGGCACATAGCGGGTCGGAGCATCAGTGCTGTTTCATGCCAGCGCGGCTCCTAGCGATCTCAAGTAATATACTCAATAAAGTATATATCACTTGAGTCAATATTAATTACCAGTGATTACTATTTACATAACTAAGTATATTGTTCGACCTGCCGTCACTGATCATCACGCATTGCCATTGATTGCTAAGCGTTTGCTTTGCAAACAAAAAAGAGCGCCGAAGCGCTCTTTTTGGGGTGAGTAGCGACAGCCGCCACTATGACGCCGTTGCCACCCGCACGGGCGAAGCGTCGCCCCCGTATGCCGCTTGAGGCTTGACAGCCTCGGGGGTGTCGGCCGAGGGTTGCGCTGCGGGCATCACGGGCGCTGTAGCGGGCACGCCCGGTGCCGACACCGGCATCAGTTGTATGGGCTGCGTTGACATCGGCGACACGCGCTTGCCAGCCGCCACCATTTGAATGCGCATGCGCTCGACCAGCACCTTATTGCCGTAGCCGCCGTCGCCTTCCATGTTGGCTGCGCCCACATACATCTTGAGCCCGCCCTCGGGGCTGCCGGCGCGATTGACATATTCCTTCAGGATGACCGCGCCCACCTTGATGCTGGTTACCGGGTCAAATGCCGCCTCGGTGCCGCCAAAACGCTCGAACTTCTCTTCGTGCACGTTACTCATCACCTGCATCAGCCCCTGCGCGCCCACCGGGCTTTGCACAAACGGGTTGAAGCTGCTTTCGATGGCCGCAACGGCCAGCACCAACGTGGGGTCCAGCTTGAGCGCAGCTGCCGTCTCGTAGGCAGCGGCCACCATGTGGGCCATGGGGTCAGGCGCAATCCGGTAGCGGCGGCTCAGCCACTCGGCCACACGCTTTTGCTGCGTGGGCAGGTCATCCAGGCTGGCTTGCAACACCAGCCCATTGGTGGCGCCTGCTTCCAGCGCATCCAGGTCGGCGCCAGCCACGGCAGCAGGGGCATTGCGCGCCTGCAGCCAGCCCAATAGCTGCTGCTCGGCCTGGGCGCGGCTCTCAGGCCGGCCCAGCACCAGGGCCGCAAGCAGCACGGCGGTAAAACCCACCAGCGTGAAGGCGTTGTGGGCCACGGCGATAATGCCGTTGCCCATGTCGGCCAGCGCCGTCCGGGTCAGTGCCCATGTATTGTGTACGTTCGTCATCATCTCGGTCGTCCTAGTTTCTTTTTGTCCGGCGAATGCTGCCGTGGCAAACAACTCCAGGGCGCGCGCAACAGAGCGGGATGACTGGCAATGCATACAGCATCGAAAACCCTGCTCTTACAGTGCAACCGAATTTTGGGTGGTGTTTTTATACCTTGCAAGGATTAAGTTTCAATTCTCCAAAACTATAGGTTATGAAAAACTCCTATAAAGACCTGCGAGACTTCCTCAGCCAGCTCGAAAAGCTTGGTGAACTCAAGCACTTGCGTGAGCCGATTGACACAAATCTTGAAGTCACGGCGGTGTGCGACCGCTTACTTGTAAATCACCAGTTTGCGGTACTGTTCCACAACGTGATTACTGGCAGCCGCAAATACGAAATGCCGCTGTTGGGCAACTTGTTTGGCACTCCTCGCCGGGTGGCGCTGGGCATGGGCGCGGACAGCGTGGACGACCTGCGCGACATCGGCCGGGTGCTGGCCACGCTTAAAGAGCCAGAGCCGCCCAAAGGCTTGAAGGACGCAGGCAAGCTCATCGAGCTGGCCAAAACCGTGTGGACCATGGCCCCCAAGGAAGTGAGCCGCCCGCCCTGCCAGGCAGAGGTATGGCAGGGCTCAGACGTGGATCTGGGCCGCATCCCGGTGCAAACCTGCTGGCCGGGCGACGCCGGGCCGCTCATCACCTGGGCGCTGGTGGTGACACGCGGGCCGCACAAGAAGCGGCAAAACCTGGGGATATATCGACAGCAGGTGATCGGCCGCAACCAGACCATTCTGCGCTGGCTGGCGCACCGCGGCGGCGCGCTGGATTTCCGCGACCATAGGCTGGCTCACCCCGGCCAGCCCTTCCCGGTGGCGGTGGCGCTGGGTGCCGACCCCGCCACGATTCTGGGTGCCGTCACGCCCGTGCCTGACACGCTGTCAGAGTATCAATTCGCCGGCCTGTTGCGCGGCCATAAAACCGAGGTGGCCGGCTGTCTAGGGCTGCCACTCCAGGTGCCGGCCTCAGCCGAGCTGGTTTTGGAGGGCCACATCCAACCTGTAACCAGCGCCACGAAGGCGGCGCTCGGTTCACACCCCCTCCCTCCCCAAGAGGGAGAGGGCCGGAGTAAGGGCAGCAGGCCGTGGGAAAGCGACCCGGCATTCCTCGGCTACAGCGAGTACGGCATCCCGCTAAAAGAAGTAAACGGCTACTTACATGCACTCGAAGGCCCATTCGGCGACCACACCGGCTACTACAACGAGCAAGACTGGTTCCCGGTGCTCACCGTCGACCGCATCACCACACGCGAAAAGCCGATCTATCACTCCACCTACACCGGCAAGCCCCCCGACGAGCCGGCCGTGCTGGGCGTGGCGCTCAACGAGGTGTTCGTGCCCATTTTGCAAAAGCAGTTTCCGGAAATCGTCGATTTCTACTTGCCGCCTGAGGGCTGCAGCTACCGCATGGCTGTCATCAGCATCAAGAAAAGCTATGCCGGCCACGCCAAGCGGGTGATGTTCGGGCTGTGGAGTTTTCTGCGGCAATTCATGTACACCAAGTTCATTGTGGTGGTGGACGAGGATGTGAACATCCGCGAGTGGCAAGACGTGATCTGGGCCATCACCACCCGCGTGGACCCGGTGCGCGATACCGTGCTGGTGGTCAACACGCCCATCGACTATCTGGTCTTCGCGTCGCCGGTCAGTGGACTGGGCGGCAAGATGGGACTGGACGCAACGAACAAATGGCCCGGCGAAACGCAGCGTGAATGGGGGCGCGTCATCACCCTGCCGCAGGTGGTGCGCAAAAAGGCTGAAGCTCTGATTGCCGCCATCAGCAGCAACAGCAACAATAGTGTTAAGTAAGCTGCCACTGGCGCATAGCTTGTGAACTCACACGGAGTTCGCCTGGCTGCCGGCCAGAAGGTCAGCGCACTTGCAGTGACAAGGCAAACTTTCCTGCCATGTCGGCGAAGAGAGCTTGACGCACCTCAAGCTTGGCGGGCGGTCTCACTCGACCAAGCGCCCGCCGACGTCGTTGTT
>CAYSMM010000268.1:0-1774 GCA_964432095.1 uncultured Burkholderiaceae bacterium
TGATCTCGGGGCCGATACCGTCGCCAGGGAGAATAGCGATTTTCATGGTCATTATGGTTGTGATCTCTCGTTTACCTGCAGCAGGTGTTACGGTCAAAGCGTTTGAGCTGCCGATACGAGCCAGGGCATGCGTGCCAGACGCTCGGCTTCGAACGCGCGAATCTTGCTCTCGTGACGCAAAGTCAGGCCGATATCGTCCAGCCCGTTGAGTAGGCAATACTTGCGGAACTCGTCCACCTCGAACGGCAGCTCTGCGCCATCTGGCTTGACAACACGCTGCCGCGGCAGATCGACTGTCAACTCATAGCCCACGAACGCCTTGACCTCGTCAAACAAACGGGTGATTTCGTGCTCGGCCAACACGATGGGCAGCAGGCCGTTTTTGAAGCAGTTGTTGTAGAAGATATCCGCAAAACTGGGCGCAACGATCACGCGAAAGCCGAACTGTTCGATCGCCCAGGGCGCGTGCTCGCGCGAGCTGCCGCAGCCGAAGTTCTTTCCCGCAAGCAGCACGCTTGCGCCGCGGTAACGCGCCTGATTGAGCACGAAATCGGGGTTGGGCCTGCGGGCCGCAGGATCCTGCCCGGGCTCGCCGCGGTCGAGATAGCGCCACTCGTCAAACAGGTTGGGCCCAAAGCCCGTGCGTTGAATCGACTTCAAAAACTGCTTGGGGATGATCGCGTCGGTGTCGACATTGGCACGCTCCAGCGGCACCACCAAGCCTTTGTGGATAACAAACTTTTCCATCTTCGCTTCACCCGCATATTGGTTCAACGATGTCATCAGAGAGCTGATGACAATCATCATATGCATCATACTCAATTATGTATATGCCTTTTACTGGACGATTAAACTGCAGTAAAGGAATTACACTGCCTGCCGTATAAGGCTTAATCAGCATGAAGGACATTCCTAGCGCAACTTGCTCACATCCACGAACCGGCCCTCGATCGCAGCGGCGGCCGCCATCGCCGGGCTGACGAGATGCGTGCGTCCACCTGCGCCTTGCCGCCCCTCGAAGTTGCGGTTGCTGGTCGAGGCGCAACGTTCACCAGGCTCAAGCTTGTCGGCATTCATGGCCAGGCACATGCTGCAGCCGGGCTCTCGCCACTCAAAGCCTGCCGCCACAAACACTTCATGCAGCCCTTCGCGCTCAGCCTGGGCTTTAACCAGCCCGGAACCGGGCACCACCATCGCCAGCTTGACGTTGGGTGCCACGCGCTTGCCCAGACGATCGACTACCGCCGCCGCAGCGCGCAGATCCTCGATGCGGCTGTTGGTGCATGAGCCGATGAACACCTTGTCCAGCGTAATCTGATCTATGGGCGTGTTGGGCTTGAGGCCCATGTACTGCAAGGCGCGTTCGATGGCGCCGCGCCGCGTATCGTCCGGCTCCTTCTCGGGGTCGGGCACGCGGCCGGTTATCGTAGTCACCATCTCGGGCGATGTACCCCATGTGACTTGCGGCAATATCTCCTCGGCCCGCAGCTCGACGATGCGGTCGAAGTGTGCATCGTCGTCGCTTTTGAGCGTGCGCCAGTACTGCGCAGCTTGCTCGAACAGAGCCCCTTGCGGCGCAAACGGCCGACCGCGCACGTAGTCGATGGTTTTCTCATCCACGGCCACCAGCCCGGCGCGGGCGCCCGCCTCGATAGCCATGTTGCACACCGTCATACGCCCTTCCAGGCTGAGATTGCGTATGGTGCTGCCGCCAAACTCGATGGTGTAGCCAGTGCCCCCCGCAGTGCCGATTTTGCCGATGATGGCCAGGATG
>CAYSMM010000268.1:1784-3616 GCA_964432095.1 uncultured Burkholderiaceae bacterium
ACCCTGATCAGCATGTTCCTGGCCTTTTTGGCCAGCAGCGTTTGCGTGGCCAGCACATGCTCCACCTCGCTGGTGCCAATGCCATGCGCCAGCGCGCCGAACGCGCCATGCGTGGACGTGTGGGAATCGCCGCACACCACCGTCATACCGGGCAGTGTGGCACCGTTCTCCGGCCCGATGACGTGCACAATGCCCTGGCGTTTATGCAGGAACGGGAAGTACACTGCGGCGCCGAACTCGCGGATGTTGGCGTCCAGCGTCACCACCTGCTGCTTGGATGTGGGATCGGCAATCCCGTCATAGCCCTGCTCCCAGCCGGTGGTGGGGGTGTTGTGGTCGGCGGTAGCGACGATGGAGCTGGTGCGCCACACCTTGCGGCCGGCAGCGCGCAAGCCGTCAAACGCCTGCGGGCTCGTGACCTCATGCACCAGGTGGCGGTCGATGTAGAGCACCGAGGTGCCATCCGGCTCGGTGTGCACCACGTGCTCGTCCCAGAGTTTGTCGTAAAGCGTTCGTGCCATGTCGGCCTCGGTCATACTCGGTCAGTCTTGGTTCATCATCTCTAATGCATTTTAGTGGCGGGTACAGTTGTGCAGTTGCCAAGCAAAAACCCCGGCTCAAGGCCGGGGTTGCGCTTTTGAGGGCGTTATCCGGCCTACGCTCGTTGAGCTAGCGGTTTCACCTCACGTTTGGTGGCACCTACGAAAAGCTGACGCGGGCGGCCAATCTTGTAGTCGGGGTCGCCAATCATCTCGTTGAGCTGCGCAATCCAGCCCACCGTGCGAGCCAGCGCGAAAATCGCGGTGAACAGCGCGGTGGGGATACCGATGGCGCGCTGCACGATGCCACTGTAGAAATCCACATTCGGGTAGAGCTTGCGTGAAACGAAGTAATCATCTTCGAGCGCAATCTTCTCCAGCGCCATGGCGAGCTTGAACATCGGATCGTTTGCGAGACCCAGCTCGTTGAGCACTTCGTGACAGGTTTCCCGCATGAGTTTGGCGCGCGGGTCATAGTTCTTGTACACGCGATGGCCAAAGCCCATGAGCTTGATACCACTGCTCTTGTCCTTTACTTGGCTGATGAAGTCGCCGATCTTGGCAACGCCACCCATCTTCTGGATGTCTTCCAGCATGTTGAGCGCCGCCTCATTGGCGCCACCGTGGGCCGGGCCCCACAGGCAGGCCACGCCCGCCGCGATGGCCGCAAACGGGTTGGTGCCCGAGCTGCCACACAGGCGAACGGTGGAGGTGGAGGCGTTCTGCTCGTGGTCAGCATGCAAAATGAAAATGCGGTCGAGCGCACGCACCAGCACCTCATTGGGCTCGTACTCCTCGCACGGCGTGGCAAACATCATGCGCATGAAGTTGCCGGTGTAAGACAGGCTGTTCTTCGGGTAGATGTAGGGCTGGCCCATCGCATATTTGTACGACATGGCCACGAGCGTGGGCATCTTGGCGATCAGGCGGATGGCGGAGATCTCGCGGTGCTCAGGGTTATTGATGTCGGTGGAATCGTGATAGAACGCCGATAGCGCGCCAACCAGGCCGGTCATGATGGCCATGGGGTGCGCGTCGCGGCGGAACCCGCGCAGGAAAAACTGCATCTGCTCGTTCACCATGGTATGCATGGTCACGCGGCGCACAAAATCGCCCTTTTGGGTGCTGTTGGGCAGCTCACCGTACAGCAGCAGGTAGCAAGTCTCGAGAAAATCGCAGTTCACCGCCAACTGCTCGATGGGGTAGCCGCGGTACAGCAGCTCACCCTTGTCGCCGTCGATGTAGGTGATGCTGGATTCGCATGCCGCAGTTGACATGAAGCCGGGGTCGAAA
>CAYSMM010000269.1:0-3595 GCA_964432095.1 uncultured Burkholderiaceae bacterium
AGGGTCCAGCGGCAAGGGTTTGGCTGACTTCGCAGGCTGACCCGATTCAGTGCGCCGCGCGCCGATACGCGTGCGCGTCGCCTCGACCTCAGCAGCCTTGGCTGCACTGGCGCGCTCTTTGGCCTGTATGGCAGCCGCGTCTGGTGCAGTCGATGGCGATTTTGGCGGCTCGGCAGGACGCTGCAGACGCTTGGCATGCTCGCGCTGACGTGTGAGGATGCGCTGCTGCTTGGCCTGGAATTGCGGCACATTTGCCTCTGACGCCTTCAAGCGCTGCTGATGATCTGCGCGCCGTTTGGCGCGTTCAGCCAGGCGCTCGATCTGCGCCTGATTGCGCAGCTGCTGATTGACCGCGAAAAGCTCTTTGTCGAGTTGCCGCTTCTCGTCACGATGCCGCTCGCGCGCAGATACCACGCAGCCCGAGACGGCAAAGCGGTGGGCGCATTCGGCCTCCTCGCGTTTGAGCCGCTCGTCCAAGGCGCGGCGCTGCCCTTGCAACGCAGCCTGCCTGCTTTGCAACTCAACTGAAGTGCCTGAAGGCGTTGACTGTGCCAGCGCAGCGCCTGCGGCAGCGCAGATCGCAATTACACCCAGGGGGCGCAGTAACGCCAACACTGCTTCAAGCCAACGCGGTAACCACATCACGGCGCTCCTGTTCCAAGAACTCTTTGCTCTGCATCTCTGTCAGGCGCGACACCGTGCGTGCAAACTCATGCACCATCGCACCCTCCGTATACAACGCCTCGGCTGGCACCTCGGCAGACACGATCAGCTTCACCCTACGGTCATAAAACACGTCAACCAGCCAAGTGAAGCGCCGCGCGGCATTGGCCAGGCGCGGGCTCATCGCTGGCACTTCCGACAAGATCACGGTGTGAAAGCGCGTCGCGATTTCGAGATAGTCGTTTTGCGAGCGCGGACCGTCACACAAGGTCTTGAAATCAAACCACACCACACCCCCCGCACGGCGCTTTGCACGCAGCTCGCGGTGCTCGATATGCAACACTGGGTCTTCGTCCTTGGCCTCGGCGATGCGCTCAAACACCGCAGCAAGCTGCTCGTCTGCGCCAGTGCCTAGCGGCGTGATATAGGCCTGCACCTGCTCCAGCGTACGCCTGCGATAGTCCACGCCCGCATCGACATTGATCACGTCCATGTGCTGCTTGATCAGCGCGATGGCGGGCAGCACCCGGTCGCGGTGCAGGCCGTCAGGGTACAAGGTATCAGGCTGATAGTTGCTCGTGGTGACGATACTCACGCCTCGGCGGAACAAGCCGTCGAGCAGGCGATAAAGAATCATTGCGTCGGCAATGTCCGACACATGAAACTCGTCAAAGCAGATCAGCCGGTAGCGCTTGGCGATACGAAATGCCAGCGCCTCCAGAGGGTTCTGCTGCCCCTTCAACTCTTCGAGTTGGCCATGCACCTCGCGCATGAACTCGTGAAAATGCAGCCGAGTCTTGCGCTGTAGCGGCACCGCGCTGAAAAAGCAGTCCATCAGAAAGCTCTTGCCACGCCCGACGCCACCCCACATGTACACACCACGCGGGATCGGTGGCTTGTTAATCAGCTTCTTGAGTGCATTGGAACGCTTTTCTTTGTAGGCAACCCACTCGTCATAGCACTGCTGCAAACGCTCCACCGCACGCAGCTGCGCTGCGTCTGCGGTGTAGCCGCGTTCTTTTAGCGTCTGTTCGTAGAGCCAGGTGACGTTCATGACTAGGGCCCACAAGCAACTAGAACGTACGAAAAGGTACTTCAGGCTTGTGTGCGGGCCACAACGATACCATCGGGCTGCAAAGTAGCGACTTAAAAATTCAGCGTGCGCTTATCGACGGCCAGCGCCGCCTCCTTCGTCGCTTCGCTCAAGCTTGGGTGCGCGTGGCAGATGCGAGCGATGTCTTCGGCGCTGGCGCGGAACTCCATGGCCACCACCGCCTCAGCGATCAATTCACTGGCGAACGGGCCAATGATGTGTACGCCCAAAATCTCATCGGTGGCTGCATCAGCCAGAAACTTCACCATGCCGGTGGTGTCGCCCAAGGCCCGTGCACGGCCATTGGCCATGAAGGGGAAGGTGCCGGCCTTGTAAGCACGGCCTGCGGCCTTGAGCTGCTGCTCGGTCTGGCCGACCCAGGCAATCTCGGGGCTGGTGTAAATCACCCACGGCACCGTATTGAAGTTGACGTGCCCATGCTGGCCCGCGATGCGCTCGGCCACTGCAACGCCCTCTTCCTCGGCTTTGTGCGCAAGCATGGGGCCACGCACCACGTCACCCACGGCCCACACATTGGGCAGGTTGGTTTTGCAGTCATCGTCCACCACAACGAAGCCGCGCTCGTCGAGCTTGAGGCTCACAGCCTCGCCGTTCAGGCCGTTGGTGTTGGGCACGCGGCCAATGCTGACGATGAGCTTGTCGCAATCCAGTGTTTGCGCAGCACCGGCGTTGTCGGTATAGGCTACCGTCACGCCCTTCTTGCCGGATTTCACCTCGTTGATCTTCACGCCCAGGCTCAGCTTCAAGCCCTGCTTGACGAAAACCTTGTGCGCCTCCTTGGCAATCTGCTCATCCACCGCACCGAGGAAAGCTGGCAGCGCCTCGAGCACGGACACCTCCGCACCGAGGCGGCGCCACACACTGCCCATCTCCAGGCCGATCACGCCAGCGCCGATGACACCCAGCTTTTTCGGCACGGCAGGAATGCGTAGTGCGCCGTCGTTGGACAGGATGTTCTCCTCGTCGAACGCGGCACCCGGCAATGCACGCGGGTTGGAGCCGGTAGCCACGATGATGTGTTTACCGATGATGGACTCATCTGTGGCACCCGCGACCTTGATTTCATAGCCGCCTTCAACGGCCTTGACGAATGAGCCGCGGCCATGAAAAAACGTCACCTTGTTCTTTTTGAACAGGTACAAAATGCCGTCGTTGTTCTGCTTGACCACAGTGTCTTTACGGCTCAGCATCTTGGCGATGTCCACTTTCACCTCGCCCACGCTGATGCCGTGATCGGCGAAGTGATGATTGGCCTGCTCCACATGCTCGGAGGATTGCAGCAAGGCCTTGGAGGGAATGCAGCCCACATTGGTGCAGGTACCGCCGGGCGCGGGGCCTCCCTTGCCGTTCTTCCACTCATCAATGCAAGCGGTGTTGAAGCCGAGCTGTGCGGCACGAATCGCGGCGATGTAGCCACCTGGGCCTCCGCCGATAACGACGACGTCGAATTGTTTACTCATAATGATTAGTGATCAGTGCTAGTGATCAGTTACCTCAGCGCCGCGACCCACTGATCACGAATTACTGATCACCGATCACTTCGATTTCAGATATCCAGCAAAAGACGTGACGGATCTTCCAGCGCGTCCTTCATCGTCACCAGGCCCAGTACTGCCTCGCGGCCGTCGATGATGCGGTGGTCATAACTCATGGCCAGATAGTTCATCGGACGAATGACGATTTGCCCGTTCTCCACCACCGCGCGCTCTTTGGTAGCGTGCACACCGAGGATGGCCGACTGCGGCGGGTTGATGATCGGTGTGGACAGCATCGAGCCGAACACGCCGCCGTTCGAGATCGAGAAGGTGCCGCCGGTCA
>CAYSMM010000270.1:0-2661 GCA_964432095.1 uncultured Burkholderiaceae bacterium
GGCCAGCAGCCGTATTGGGATAACCGCTTCGAGCGCGAGGCGCGAGCTGCAGAGCAGCAAGGCTGTGAGTTCGCAGCGTGAAATGTGATCTCTAACCGTGCAGTGACGAATGGGTTTCAGCGTCCGCCTAGAATTAAAGGCATGCCTGTGCCGCCACTTGCCAGTCGGATTGAAGACGCGTTGCCTCAAACGCAGTGCACGCGCTGCGGCTACCCGGATTGCCATCACTACGCCGAGGCGATTGCCGCCGGTGACGCTGCAATCAACCAGTGCCCGCCGGGTGGGCACGAGGGCATACAGCGGCTGGCCAGCATCACCGGGCAGCGGGTGATTCCACTCAACCCAGCCCACGGGCACGAAGGGGGGCGCAAGCTGGCAGTGATCGACGAGGATGGGTGCATCGGCTGCACGCTGTGCATCAAGGCCTGCCCGGTGGACTCCATCATTGGCGCACCAAAGGTGATGCACACCGTGGTCAATGAGCTTTGCACCGGCTGCGAGCTATGCATAGCGCCCTGCCCTGTGGACTGCATCAGCCTGGTGGACGTGACACCCGGCTTAAGCGGCTGGAGCGCATGGTCTGATGCGCAGGCCACGCAGGCACGCACGCGTTACGGCTTTCACAAGCTGCGCATGGAGCGCGACAAGCAGGACAACGAGGCCCGGCTTGCGGCCAAGCGCATTGCGAAGCTCGATGCGCTGGTCACAGAGCCCGACGCGGATGCAGAGCGCAAGCGCGCCATCATTCAGGCGGCCATCGAGCGCGCCAAGGCTGCGCGCTCAGGTGCGTAGTCATGCTTCATACTCACGGCAACAACGAATAATCAACTCATACTCTGTTAAGTAAATAGCATTTACTGGATATCAATAAAGCAGTAAAGCCTATATAGAATAGGCAGTATCTACTCAAATAACCATCCCTCATGAAGCCTGCTGACGTTCACACGCTGTTCGCCACCTTCAAAGCTGCCAACCCCGCACCCAAAACCGAGCTGGAATACAGCAGCCCGTTTGAGTTGCTGATTGCCGTGCTGCTGTCTGCTCAAGCCACCGACGTGAGCGTGAACAAGGCCACCCGTGTGCTATTCAAGCGGGCCGACACGCCGCAAAAAATGCTTGCGCTAGGCGAAGACGCGCTCGGCGAGTACATCAAAACCATCGGTCTTTATCGCAGCAAGGCCAAGCATGCGTTGGCAACTTGCCGCATCTTGGTCGAGCAGTATCACGGCGCTGTGCCCAGGTCACGCGAGGCGCTGGAGGCACTGCCCGGCGTGGGCCGTAAAACCGCCAACGTTGTGCTCAACACCGCGTTTGGTGAGCCGACGATTGCAGTAGACACCCATATTTTTCGCGTCTCCAACCGGTTGAAGCTCGCACCAGGCAAAACGCCGCTGGCAGTGGAGCAAAAACTGCAGAAGGTGGTGCCGGCCGAGTTCAAGCAGGATGCACACCATTGGCTGATCCTGCATGGCCGTTATGTGTGCAAGGCACGCAAGCCCGAGTGCTGGCGCTGCGGCGTAGCTACGCTTTGCCCCTTCAAACCCAAGACGCTAGCGCCAAGCGCATAGGCAGGTCATCATGAGGGTTGCATTACACGCTGTGCTGTTGCTTTGCATGCTTTGCTGCTGGAGCACGCGCTTGCAGGCACAGACGGCACAAAACGCTGAGACACTTTCGCTGCAGCCACCGCAGCGCGTAGTCACACTCGCACCGCACCTCACCGAAATGGTGGCCGCAGCAGGCGGCATGAACCAACTCGTGGCAGTGTCACGCTACTCTGACTACCCGGCTGCGGTGCAAAGCCTGCCGGTCATCGGCGACGCATTCGCCATCAACTATGAAGCGCTGATCAAGCTCAGGCCCACGCTCGTGCTGGCGTGGAAGGGCGGCACGCCTGCGCGGCAACTCGCAAAGCTCAAGTCGCTGAAGCTCAATGTGGTGGAAGTCGAGCTGACACGTATCGAGCACATTGCGCAGGAGCTGCGCGCGCTGGGGCAGCGCCTGGGCACGGCCTCGGCAGCCGACGACGCAGCACGGCTGTTTGAGCAGCAAGTGCAGGCGCTGCGCGTGCAACACGCTCGGCAGGGTGCACAAACCGTGTTCTATCAGGTATGGAGCCGCCCGCTAATGACGGTGGGCGGCGCACATGTCATCAGCGAGGCCATCGAGTTGTGCGGTGGGCGCAATGTGTTTGCCGATATCCGTCAGCTCACCGCCACGGTTTCTGCAGAGACGGTTGCAGCACGCATGCCGCAGCACATCGTGTCGGCAGCACAGGCCAGCAGCCGCGATCAGGAGTTGTCGACACTCAAGTCACAGTGGCAGGCGCTCGGCACAGTGCCTGCAGTGCGTCTTCAGCAACTGCATGTGATAGATGCCGATTTGCTCAGCCGCATGGGGCCGCGGCTGCCGCAAGGCATTGCGCAGTTGTGCAGCGCGATTGCGGTTTCCGGGTCGCGTTAAATCACCCAGCGTGGCCCTTGCGGCGTCGCCACGCTTTGCAGCGGTATGCCATAGAGTTGTTGCATTGCATCGCTCGTCATCACTTCTTCTGCGCGCCCCGCCTGCCAACGGCCGTTGCCGTGCAACAGCAAGGCATGCGTCGCAACGGCTTGCGCCCAGTTGATGTCGTGCACGGCAATCACAAAGCAACGAGACGCA
>CAYSMM010000270.1:2671-3579 GCA_964432095.1 uncultured Burkholderiaceae bacterium
GCACGCTCGGCCAGCAGCAGGCCGGCCAGCATGCGTTGATGCGCCAGGTCGAGGTGCGACAAAGGTTCGTCCAGCAGCACCAGCGGCGTTTGGCGCGCCAGCACGCGTGCAAGCTGCACACGCTGGCGCTCGCCACCACTCAAGGCGCGCACGTCGCGCTGCGCCAGGTGTTGCGCGTCCAGCCGAGTGAGCCAGTGCAGCGCATGCTCGCTGGCCTGCTGCGCGGGCTCGCGCACCGCTTGCATCACGTAGGCCAGCACATCAATCGAAAACCCCAGCCGCTGCTGTTGCGTGAGCATGGCACGCTCATGGCTGAGTTGAAGCGGTGTCAATTTCGATACTTCTATTGGTATATTGCCATTACTGCACTCTATTCGACCAGTAATTGGCATATACCACCCGGAGATAGTATTGAGCAAGGTTGACTTGCCCGCACCATTGATGCCCAGCAGCACCCAGCACTGGCCCGTGTGAAGCTCGATGTTGAGGCCTTCGACGAGCGCACCCGGCGCATAGCCTGCGCTCAGGTTTTGCAGGCGCCAGGGCAAACTCATGCAAACCTGCGCTCGTGCAGCAGCAGCCACACAAAAAACGGCGCACCCACCAGGGCGAGCACGGCACCGGCAGGTAGTTCGAGCGGTGCAACGACGGTGCGTGCCAGCAGATCGGCCAGCAACACCAGTAGCGCACCAAGGCTTGCTGCCGTGCAGACCTGCGCTGCGCCCGCATACCCGCCCGTCCAGCCTACCCAGCGGCGCGCCAGGTGCGGCGCAACGAGGCCCACAAAACCCAAGGCCCCCACACTGGCAACTACGGCACTGGTTGCCAGCGCCGCCAGCAGCAATAGCACATGCTGCGCGCGGCGCACATCAAGACCGAGCAGGAATGCCTCCTGGCTGCCATGCGCC
>CAYSMM010000271.1:0-3561 GCA_964432095.1 uncultured Burkholderiaceae bacterium
TGCCGCTGCCACCGAACCTTTGCGCGCAGGCTTGAGCGAAGCCGCGCCTTATCTTGCGGCACTGGCCAAGCTGTCTGAGGTGCAGGTGCTGGAGGAGCTGCCCAACATTGGCGCACCGGTAGCGGTCGTCAATGATCAAAAGCTGATGCTCAAGGTTGAGGTGGATAGGGCTGCAGAGACGGTACGCCTGGCCAAGGAGATTGCACGGCTCGAAGGTGAAATCGCCAAGGCTAGCGGCAAGCTCGGCAATCAGAGCTTTGTAGCCAAGGCACCGCAGGCCGTGATTGCGCAAGAAAAAGAGCGTGTGGCCAGCTTCAGCTCTACGCTGGCCAAGGTACGCGAGCAACTGGCCCGCCTGCAAGAGACGACGACTGCATGATGAGCAGTGCCATCACCAAGGCAGTGTTCCCGGTTGCCGGCCTGGGCACGCGCTTTTTACCGGCCACCAAGGCACAGCCCAAAGAGATGCTGCCGGTTGTTGACAAACCGCTGATTCAGTACGCAGTCGAGGAAGCCTACGCCGCCGGCGTGCGCGAGATGATCTTCGTCACCGGCCGTAACAAGCGAGCCATAGAGGATCACTTCGACAAAGCCTACGAGCTTGAAACGGTGCTCGCGCAGCAGGGCAAAACCGAGTTGCTGAACTTTGTGCGCTCCATCAAACCCGCCGACATGGAATGTGTGTACGTACGCCAACCCGAAAGCTCGGGCCTGGGCATCGCCGTGGGCTGCGCCGAGCGGTTGGTGCGCGACGAACCCTTCCTCGTGCTGCTGGCCGACGATTTGCTGGTGGGCAAACCGCCTGTCGCACAGCAACTGGTGGAGCTGTTTGCGAGCGAGCAATGCTCCATCGTCGCCACCGAAGATGTGCCGCGCGAGCACACGCAGCGCTACGGCATCGTTGCAGGTACAGCGCGCAGCGGCACCGTAATGGACGTGTGCACAATTGTCGAGAAGCCAGCACCCGATGTAGCCCCGTCGACGCAGGCTGTGGTGGGTCGCTACCTACTGTCGCCGCGCATCTTTCACCATATTCGGCAAACCAAGCCGGGGGCAAATGGAGAGACGCAGCTAACCGATGCGATTGCGTCACTGATGAGCGAGGAGCGCCTGATTGCCTACCGCTACAGTGGCAAGCGCTACGACTGCGGTTCCAAGCTCGGCTATCTGCAGGCCAATGTTGAGCTTGGATTAATACACCCAGAAGTAGGTAGTGCTTTCAGCTTATACATCAACCAGTGATGGCATGTTACTGCTGGCAGTAACACCTATTGCGCACTAAGCGCCTGGCGCCAGGCTGGCGTGTGGGACATGCTTAGCGCCGCTTTAGCACGTGCACGAAGATCGCGTTGTCTTCGCTTTGCTCCAGCAACTCGTTGCCGGTTTGCTTGGCAAACGCCTGAAAGTCGCGTACCGAGCCCGGGTCGGTTGCGAACACTTTGAGCGTTTCCCCGCTCGTAAGCTCGGCCAAGGCCTTCTTGGCCTTGAGGATGGGAAGAGGGCAATTGAGCCCGCGGGCGTCTAATTCTTTGGTAGCTTGCATGTCGTGATTTTAGTGCGTGGCGCGAGTGTCTGCTCAATGCCGCCCCGCGCCCTAGTTGAACGCCATAGTTGTGCCACAGCGCACCCAATTAGTGGATGACCTTTTTCTCGCCGGTTGCTGTGCCCATCTGCCCAGGGCGCATCACGTCGGTCACGCTCATAGGTAACGAGGTTGCGCCGCCTTCGGCCGTAGCCGAGCGCGGGCGGGCAGAGCTACGTTGCTCAATGGCAAAGTCGAGCTGTTTGCGAAACTCCTGCGGAGCCGGAATCTCACCCGACTTCACGCGCACCATCGGAATACCCGCACTCTTGAGCAGTGCGTATTTGCGTTTGAGCTGGCGCGTGAAGGTGGCGCTCTTGCGCGCTGCCGGCGTCTCCATCTCAAACACCAGTTGCACAGAACCATCGGCCCCGCACACCGCGAATTGCGCGACCATGCCGTCCAGCCGGTCGCGGGCGCGGCGACGGTCAACTGCACGATCCACCTCCAACAGTTGCGCCAATGGCAGCTTGGCGACGACGATTCGGTCCGGGTAGGTGGCAGATAGCTGCTTGAATACACGCACCTCGGAGGAGTCGAGCAAGGTCGACGGCGCGTAGCTGTCTTTGCCGAAGTTCTCTTCAACGTGGCGCGTACGCCAGTACTGAATGGCCACCAGCACAAACAGCGCCGCAAGCAGCACGTACAACATGGTGTTGCTCATCGATAGTTCCCCTTGATTTCGAAATGTCCGCTCATGTGGTAGTCGTTCTTTTCAAGCGGGCCGTAAGGTTACGCCGGAAACACGCCTGTGCTCAAGTAGCGATCACCCCTATCACACACGATAAACACGATCGTTGCGTCACGTACACGCTCGGCGATACGAAGTGCAACCGCACACGCGCCCGCGGCGCTGATGCCTGCGAACAGGCCCTCTTCTCGCGCCAGGCGCCGAGCCATCTCCTCGGCTTGCGCCTGACTGACGTACTCCAGCGCGTCAATGTGCCGTGGCTCGTAAATCTTGGGCAGATACTCCTGCGGCCACTTGCGAATACCCGGAATACGGGATCCTTCCTCGGGCTGTGCGCCAATCACCTGCACTGCGGCGTTTTGCTCCTTGAGGTAGCGCGACACGCCCGTCACCGTACCCGTGGTTCCCATGGCGCTGACGAAGTGCGTGATGCGGCCTGCCGTGTCGCGCCAAATCTCGGGGCCGGTGGTCTCGTAGTGAATGCGCGGGTTATCGGGGTTCGCAAACTGATCGAGCACACGGCCCTTGCCTTCGGCTTGCAGTTGCAGTGCCAGGTCCCGTGCATGCTCCATGCCCCCACTCTTGGGCGTGAGCAAGAGTTCCGCGCCGAAGGCCTTCATGGTTTGCGCCCGCTCGATGGACAAGTCCTCGGGCATGATGAGTAGCATGCGATAGCCCTTGATCGCCGCGGCCATGGCCAGCGCGATGCCGGTGTTGCCGCTGGTAGCCTCGATCAACACATCGCCAGGCTTGATCTCGCCGCGCTCCTCGGCGCGCTTGATCATCGACAGCGCAGGCCTGTCTTTCACGCTGCCTGCCGGGTTGTTACCCTCCAGTTTACCGAGGATGACATTGCCGCGCTCGTCATTGACCGCGCCCTGCACCCGCTGCAAACGCACCAGCGGCGTGTTGCCGATGGCGTCTTCTATCGTCATATAGTTCACTGAGCTATCCCGATTTTTTGTGTCTGGCATAATCATGCCTCTTTTCTCTGCAGCCTTTAGAAGGCTCTCGTAACACTCGTGCCGGGGTGGTGGAATCGGTAGACGCGCTGGACTCAAAATCCAGTGTCCGAAAGGACGTGAGGGTTCAAGTCCCTCTCCCGGCACCAGAATCAGTATCCCATGGACTCACAATCGCCCCAAGAGGTCGATTGCGGCGAAGGCTAACTTTGCGCAGCAAAGTTAAGCGCAGCGGCCGAAGCCACAATCGCCCCAAGAGGTCGATTGCGGTGAAGGCTAACTTTGCGCAGCAAAGTTAAGCGCAGCGGCCGAAGCCACAATCGCCC
>CAYSMM010000272.1:0-3553 GCA_964432095.1 uncultured Burkholderiaceae bacterium
AGATAGTTAAGTCCAATCCCAACAACGGCCGCCAGAGTAACCATGCCTATTAATGGCACAACCGCAACGGCAGTAAACGTCCCCGCAAACACCCCCGCCCCATACGCCAGCCCGGCCACCACCCCGCTCTTCACCGCCTCATAGCCGATGGAGCCTACCAGTTGCGTCAGTGTCTTCTGGTCGTTGAACAGAAAGTCGAGGATCTCAATACCGGCGCTGACCACCAGCCCGAGGATGAAGCCGCCTTTGGCGACGTTCTGCAAGCCCCTGACACCCAAGCCCAGCTGCAGAATCTGCGGGTTGCTGGCCAGGTAGCGCGTGCCTTGCAACACGTTGCGCAGGCCCGCGTGGCCTTTGAAGATGATGTACAGCCGCCCGTTGTGCAGTTGGGTGTAGGCCTGAGTACCGACTACACCGAGCGCATGCAGCGCACGGCTCAGGGTGTAAGCGTCGGCCGCCACCTGGCCAGCGGGCAGCACGGCGGGCTGGTTGACGTTGAGGTAGAAGGTTTGATTCCAGTACTGCCCAAACACGCTGTTGCCCAAGGCTTGCCGCACGTCTTGCGCACGCAGCGGCTGCACTTTGCAGCGGTCTTGCAGCACACTCATGGCCTGCTCGGGCGTGAGCACCAGCGCCTCGGCACGATTGGCCTCCATCTGCTGCCCCACGCCGATGCTGGCAATCTGCAGGGCGTAAAACCCATCAACTGCTGCATAGGATCTCCTGCTCGATGGTTGCGAATCGCATCACGCTGTTTGTAATTTTACGAGCATGCTTTGCAAGCATCGCCGGCTAGCGGCAGACTAAGCGCTGCGGTTTCGCATCCAGTCTGCCGTACCGAAGAACGCCTCGAGCAGCCGCTGCCTGAGCGCTGCGTCGATTTCAAGTTCGGTCATCGCCTGGTTCATGCACGCCATCCATTGATCGCGCTCGCGAATGCCAATGGCAAACGGCAAATGTCGCGCCCGCAGCCGCGGGTGACCAAAGCGCTCGATATAGTGATTGGGGCCGCCCAGCCAGCCGCACAAAAACCAGAACAGCTTGTCGCGGCTGCTGCCGAGGCTTGCAGGGTGCAGCTTGCGAATGCCGCTGAATTGCGGCTCCAGATCCATCAGATCGTAGAAGCGATCGACCAGCTGCCGCACCTGCATCTCGCCGCCGAGCAACTCAAAGGCGCTGCCGGTCTGCGGCTGATTTTGAACAGATGACATGCGCACATTCTATGCAAGGCACAAACCATGCTGTGTGCTGACCAGACGAATTACCCTAATACTCATTTCTCTATAGTGCCGTTTCTGCTTTACCATAAACCAGTAACGGCATGATAGATATACAAGTATCATACTTTGATAGTGAAGCTTTGAGCAGAATCAGCGGCTGCTTGAGCTGCTGCTGCAACCAGCCACGGATGATGGGCAGCACGTTGGGGTTGAAGCTGGCGCCTGGCCTACCCCACTCGGCCAGGCTGTCGGCAGGCGAAGTGGTCAGGGTGAACGCATGGTCGGACAATGCTAAGTGCACATGCTTGCCCTTGCCCGGCTGCAGCTGTTGAAGGCAGCAGTAATCGCGTGATGATCGTCCTCACCGCTAACAAACTCGTTCTCACCCCAGAGCGCCAGCACGCCTGACGGCATGCTGGGAGCATGGTGCGCCATGCGGGGGAGGTGATGGTCATCATGAAAGCTCCGTGAATTGGGGGCATTGCAGCACCCCAAATGCGCGAAGCCCAGCAATGAATGCTGCGTGCGACAAAGCCTCATGACTGCGCGACAAGGCAGCCGCTCACCCAGTATTCTTAGTTGGCTTCGCGCAGCGTCGCATTCACCGGCGTGTTCACGAGCTTGCGCAACTGCCACCAGCCTGCAGCCCATGCTAGCGCGGCGCCGAGGCCTGCGCCTGCAAGCGGCAGCCCCCACGATAGCCGCCACTCAAACTCAAACACAAACCTGGCTAGCGCCCAACCGACGCCACCGGCTGCGATAGCGGCCAACAAGCCTGCCAACGCGCCAATCAGCAGTAGTTCGGCCGCCAGCGCGCGCGACAGCAGCTTTCGTGCACCACCCAGCGCACGCAAAATGGCCACGTAGCGCGCTCGCTCGGACTCGCTGGCGCGCAGCGCGGCCACCAGCACCGCCATACCGGCACCCACCGCGAACAAAAACAGGAACTCCACCGCGCGTATCACCTGATCCAGCACCGTTTGCACCTGGGCCACGCTCGCACTCACGTCTACCAGCGTTACGTTGGGAAACTCGCGCGAAAGGCGGTTGTCCAGCGTGCGGCTTTCAGGAGGCGCACGAAACGCCGTGATGTAGCTCATGGGCGCGTCCTTCATCGCAGCCACGGGGAACAGCACGAAGAAGTTGACGCGCATCGAACCCCAGTCCACCTTGCGCATGCTGGTAATGGGCGCTGCAATGTTCTGGCCGGCCAGGTCGAACATCAATACATCACCCAGCCTCAAGCCCAGCGTTTTGGCAATGCCGTCTTCGATCGAGATCTCGGGTTTGTCGCCTGAATACCAGGTGCCTCCAATCACTTTGTTGTGGCCAGGCAGCTGCTCTGCAGTGCTCAGGTTGAACTCGCGATCCACCAGCCGCTTGGCACGCTCGTCGCTGTAGTGCTCGACGCTCACGGGCTTGCCATTGATCTCTACCAGGCGCCCGCGGATCATGGGGTACCAGTCGTAGCGCGCGATCTGCGCAGCCTTGAGCGCAGCCTGAAACGCCTCGCTCTGGTCGGGCTGAATGTTGATGACGAAGCGGTTGGGCGCATCCGGGGGCGTAGCCTGGCGCCAACCTTCCACCAAATCGGTACGCATCAAAAACAGCAGTATCAGTGCAAGTAATCCGATCCCCAAAGCCGCCACCTGCACGCCCGTAGCACCCGCGCGAGACGCAATTTGCTTGGCCGCCAGCGCGATCGCTGCACCCGTACCGCTGGACCGCGCCCACACCCGCGCAAAGCGCGACGCACCAAAGCCCGCCGCCATGAACAAAGCCCATGCCGCGAAAAAGCCGATCGCCGAGATAGCGCCGAGCCGGTAGTCCTTGGCCATCAGCAATAGCAGCCCCGTGAAGCCGACGAGCGACGCAGCAGCCACGAACAATGGGCCGAGCTTGAGCTGTCCCATGTCGCGGCGGATCACACGCAAGGCCGGCACACGGGCCAGGTTGAGCACGGGCGGCAAACCGAAGGCGGCCAACAGCGTGAGCCCGGCAGCAAGGCCAAACCACGCAAAGCGCCAGTCAGCGGGCGGCAGCTCACCCTGCACCAGGCCCGCAAGCATTGCGGCAAACGCATAGTGCGCTGCAAAGCCGGCGACTACACCGATCGCACCGGCGATCAACCCGGCGATGAGAAACTCCAGGACGAAAGTGCCGGCAATCAACCGCTGCGGCGCCCCCATCACGCGCATCAATGCGCAGGCGTCCACCTTGCGCTCGGCAAACCGCCGTGCGCCAATGGCCACGGCCACGGCCGCAAGCATGGCCGACAGCAGGGCCACCAGCCGCAGGAATAGCTCGCGGCCGCGGGGCTGGCCAAGGTCTAG
>CAYSMM010000273.1:0-3529 GCA_964432095.1 uncultured Burkholderiaceae bacterium
CGCCGCGCTCAAAGGTACGGGCATTACCGTGCCGCGCCTGGACGACTATGCCTGGCGCTTGTGGGATTACTGGGAGCGTAACCTCGACCCCGATCTGTTCATCGACCGCTCGCTCAAGGGCACGGTGGGTGGCAAGGTGGTGCTGATCACCGGGGGCTCATCCGGCATCGGTCTGGCAGCCGCCAAGAAGTTTGCAGAGGCCGGCGCGGTCACCATTATCGTGGCGCGTGATGAAGAAAAACTCGCCGAGGCGAAAAAAGAGATCGTGGAGTTTGCAGGCAAGGGTGCCAAGGTGCACACCTATAGCGCCGATCTGGGCAGCGATGAAGCTAGCGCCGCTTTCTCAGCCTGGGTGACAAGCGAGTTCGGTAGCGTGGACTTTCTCATCAACAATGCTGGCCGCTCCATCCGCCGGGGCATAGAGAACAGCTTTGAGCGCTTCCATGACTTTGACCGCTGCATGCAGATCAACTACTTCGGTGCGCTACGTATCACTATGGCGCTGCTGCCCGGCATGATGCAAAAGCGCAAGGGCCATGTGGTGAACATCAGCTCCATCGGGGTGCTCACCAACGCGCCACGATTTAGCGCCTACGTGGCCTCCAAGGCTGCGCTGGACGCGTGGACACGTTGCGCATCGTCCGAGTTTGCCGATATGGGCATCACGTTTACCACCATCAACATGCCGCTGGTACGCACGCCCATGATTGCGCCGACCAAGCTGTACAACAATGTGCCGGTACTCACGCCCGAAGAAGCCGCCGACATGATTGCCAATGCCTGCATCTACAAGCCGGTGCGCATTGCTACTCGCCTGGGTGTGTTTGGCCAGGTGCTGCATGCCTTCCTGCCCAAGGTCGCGCAAATTGTGATGAACACCAGCTACCGCATGTTCCCCGACAGCGACGCCGCCAGGGGCAAGAAAGAGGGCGAGGCCAAGCCGCAGTTGAGTGCGGATCAAGTCGCGTTCCAGAACTTGATGCGAGGCATTCACTTCTAGTTACACGCGCTGCGCTACAACTGACTGCGGCACCAAAAAAGAAAAGCCGGAACGCATTGCGCAATTCCGGCCCAAGGGGAGGTAAACCGTAAACACAGTAGTGCAAGCACTACTTGCAAATACTATATTCCGCTTCCCTTGGGTTTGCTGTAAGCGAATGAAACGGTTCGCTGTGCCGGCTTCGGCGGGTGGAGTTACGGGCGCTCAGCAGATCAAGGCCGGCCGGGCCTGCCGCCATGTGTGGCGCGATAGGCGCGCAGTTCTTCCTTGCTGAGCTTGCCATCTTTGTTGGCGTCTATCACGTCAAAGCGCTCGGCCAGCTTGCCGTGTTTGGCAGCTTCGCTGCGGTCAATCATGCCGTCGGCATTGGCATCGACCTCGCTAAAGCGCGACTTGTTGCCGCCTCGCTGTGCTGACTGTATCTCATCTCGGCTGAGCTGGCCGTCACGGTTGCTGTCTAACTGCTCAAACCGTTCGGCCAAGCGCCCGTGACGGGCAGCTTCCTCGCGCGAGATCTGCCCGTCGTTATTGACATCCAGCTTTGCGTGGCGTTTTTTCTCGCTCGCAGCCGGTTGAGCTTGAGCCTGCGCATAGGCCAGGTTGTTATAGGCTAGCGCCCAGACGCAAGCCAACCCCGCCAAAGCAGCCAGCGCAAAACCCAGTGCGCCCCTGGAATGTTGAGTCAGTTTCATGAGCTTTCTCCGTGTACGCAGTATGTTGGGTGCATATGCAGTGAATTGCGACGTACGGCGCCGGAGGTTCCCGCTTGGTGCTGGGTGCGCTAACCGCGGGGCAGTGCTGGGTGGTTGGTGATGCCAGACACCACATGCCCCGAAGGGGCGACGCTGGAGGCGCTTTCACAGTGCCGGGTTTGATCGTCGAAAAAGAAGTCAGGCTCAAACTGCTGCAGGAAAGGGCCCTTGTCAAGCCCGCCCAGAAAGAAGGCCTCGTCGACGTCGACGCGCCAGTCCATCAATGTGCGGATGGCCCGCTCATGCGCGGGTGCGCTGCGGGCCGTGACGAGCGCTGTGCGCAGCCGCATCTGATCGCTCGCGCTTTGTTGCAGCCGGTGCAGCGCTTCCAGCAGCGGCTTGAAGGGGCCGGGCGGCAGGGGAATGTGTGCCTTGCTGGCCTCGTGGTCTTGAAACGCCCGCAAATCCTGCTGCTGGTACACGCGCTCGGCCTCGTCGCTGAACAACACTGCGTCGCCGTCAAACGCGATGCGCACTTCGTGGGGGTGTGAATCACTGGCCTGCGCGGAGTGTGGCAGCACACGCGCAGCGGGCACGCCCGCGTCGAGCGCATGGCGTACGTCGGCCTCCTCCGCGCTCAAAAACAAATTGGCATTGAGCGATGCGAGATAGCGCCAAGGGGGCTCGCCGCGCGTAAACACCCCGCGCTCGATGGGCAAACCAAAATGCCGCGCACTGCGGAATACGCGCATGCCCGACACGGGGTCGTTGCGTGACAGAATGACCACTTCCACCAGTGGCTGCGCGTCTTGCTTGAAGGCGAGCAGCTTCTTGACGAGCGAAAACGCCACGCCCTGCTTGGCCGGTGCGTCCAGCCGCGCGAGCTGCAGTTGCATGTAGGCGCGATCATCCTTCTCCTGAAACACGCGATTCTCCTCCTCGAAGTCGAACAGCGCGCGAGAGGATATGGCGACGACGAACTGGTTTGCGAGTGTGGTGGGCATGCAGTTACTCTTGCACGTACTCGGATATTTCGATCAAGTTGAGATCGGGGTCGCGCACGTACACACTGCGGATGCGCCCTTGCGCCCCGGTGCGCGCCACTGGCCCTTCGACGATAGTGACGTTGTGCGTTTGCAGTTGTGAAATCACTTCATCCAGAGGGCGGCTTGCGATGAAGCATAAATCCAGCGCGCCAGGCACGGGCAGGTGGGCTTTGGGCTCGAACTCCTTGCCTTTTTCATGCAAGTTGATTTTGTTCTGGCCGAACTTCAGCGCCTTGCGCGCGGCGCCACCCGAAGCCGGAGTGAAGCTCTCCAGTTGCATGCCGAGTACGCGGGTGTAAAAGCGCACGCAGGCATCGATGTCAGCGGTCGTGAGCACGATGTGGTCGAAGCGGGCAATCATGCGCGCAGCATAGCGCGTTTGAGCGGGCTAGTGCAGCGTTGTTAGCGCACAAGGCTGTTGAGTTGCATGATGGGCAAAAGCACCGCCAGCACGATGAGCAGTACCAGCACACCCATGGCCAGAATCATCACTGGCTCAAGAATGGCGGTGAGCGTGGTAGTGCGGCGCTCCACTTCATCGGCATGCTGCTTGGCAGCGCGCTTGAGCATTACCGGCAACTGGCCGGTGCTTTCGCCCAGGCGCACGAACATCAACAGCACCGGCGGAAAGCGCTTATGCAGCCCGAGCGCCGATGAGATGGACGAGCCCTCGCGCACCAGCACGATGGCCTCGCTCACATCGGTCTTCATCAACGCATTGGTGAGCGTTTCGCCCGCGGCTTGCAGCGCGCGCAAGATCGGCACGCCGGAGCTGGCAAGTATCGCCAGCG
>CAYSMM010000274.1:0-3525 GCA_964432095.1 uncultured Burkholderiaceae bacterium
CAACCAGATGCAGCTCACCTACACGCTGCTGACGTTTCATTATGTGTACCTGCGCAGTCTGCACCGGCTGGCGATCCCGTTTCAGCCGCGCGCCGAGCAGGCCTACCTGCACACATGGAATGTGGTGGGTCACATCCTCGGCATAGATACCGCGCATATGCCGCGCAACATGGCCGAGGCCGAGGCGCTGTTCAAGCAGATGCAGGCATTCGGCCGTGCGCAGCCACCGGGGCGGCAGGCCAATGGCGAGCCCGCACCCGACCCGCGGCCCAAGCTCGGCGAGTCATTGATGGGGGTGATGGAGACGTATTTGCCTTGGAAAGTCGTCAAGCCCTTCCCAGTGCTGCTCACGCGTGAGCTGTGCGGCCCGGCCACTGCGCGCGACATCGGCATCGACGGGCCGGTGCCCATCGTGTCGCGCTTCATCTACGGCGCGGTGATGGAATCGGTGCGCGCAATCGACGCGCTGGGCCGCGTGTTCAACCGCGACTTTTGCCTGACGCGTATCATCACCGACGCGATTGGCTACCGTGCCGTCACACAGTTTTTGCTGCAGCAAACCCGCAGGCTGCGGCTGCCGGATCACCTGGCCGATCAGGTGCAGCAGATGTCAAACCAGTGGGGCGAACGTGGCCGAGTGCGCCGCTGGGTCAAGTAAGCGCGCACCGATTCGCGGCGCTGACGCAACACAAGGCGCCGCAAAGCCCCGGTGTTACCCTAGCGGCGGCTAAAACGGCTCTCAAACGACACAATTTGCGCTGACGCAAAGTAACATCCCGCTGTGCATCGTTTGCTTACCCCTTTCGCCCCGCCACTTCGTCAGTGGATCATCATTGTCGCTGTTGCGTTGCTGCTCGTGCTGGGCATCGCCACCAGCTCAATCGCACAGTCTGCTGCTAGTGCCACCGCCATCGACCCTTCGCGGCTGCAACTTGACGACAGCCAGCCCATGGCCGAGGCCTGGCCGAAGGTACTGCTGCTGGGCGACGAGAGCCTGCAGATGACGGTGGAGCAGGTGCTGGCTGTACGGCAGCGCTTCGAGCCGCCGAAGACGCCCAACCCCACACTGGGTTTGCGGCGCGACGCCGTCTGGATGCTTGTACCTCTGGCGGTCGATGCGAAGTCTGATGGCGACTGGGTGATGGAGCTGGACTACCCACCGCTCAACAAGCTCGACGTGTACCTCACGCAAAACGGCAAGGTATTGCAGCGCCACGAGCTGGGCAGCCTGCGCCCGTTTGAGAACCGGCCGCTGCAAAGCCGCTCGCATGCGCTGCCGCTTGAGTTACAGGCCGGCGGGCAGTACGAGCTTTTGCTGCGCGCCGAGTCGCGCGGCGCATTCATCGTGCCCATCGTGCTTGAGAAGCCCGGCTCCTTCCACGGTAGTGCACTCAATGAACAGATACTGCAGGGCTTGCTGCTCGGTCTGGCGATCGTGTTGATCGCCTACAGCCTGGGCAACTTCATCAGCCTGCGTGAATGGGCGTTCGTGAAGTACGCCATGGTAGTGACCGGCACCGCAAGCTTTGGTCTGCTGCAACTCGGTGTGGGTGCGCAATATGTGTGGTCCAATAATCAATGGCTGGAGCTGCACATGCCGGGGCTGTCGTCGTTGCTGGCCATTGCGGGCACCTTCCTGTTCCTTGAAGAATCGCTGCGCGAGCCCGGCTACGACAATCTGCCGCGTAATGTACGCTTTCGCCGCATCATGCAAGGTGGGGCATGGCTGACACTGGGCATCGCAGTCATCTACGTGCTGGATCTGATCAACACCCGCGTGATCACTGGCGTGGTCACCGTCATGGGCCCGCTGCCCTCACTGATTGCAACGCCGCGCATGATCAAGCGCACGCTGCGCGGTGACGCAATAGGCATTTGTCTGCTGCTGGGCTGGTCGATTTACATGGTTACGGTGGTCATCATCACGTCGGTCATCCGCGGGCAGACGCCAGTGAACTTCTGGACGCTGCATTCGCTGCAGTTCGGCTCGGCACTGGATATGCTCGCTTTCTTGTATGTGTTGAGCCTGCGAGTGAAGGAGGTTCACAACGCCGCGCAGCGCGTGAGCGTTGAGCGCGACGTGATGAAGTCGCTAGCGCTGACCGATGCCTTGACCGGCCTCACCAACCGCCGCGGTTTGACCGAGATCATGACGGCAGCGGCGGCAGGCAGCAGCCGCGAACGCATGGCCGCCGTGTACGCGCTCGACCTCGACGGCTTCAAGCCGGTCAACGACCGCTTTGGCCACGACGTGGGCGACGAGTTGCTCGTCGGGGTAAGCCACCGCCTGCGCCACAGCGTGCGCCAGGGCGACACGGTTGCGCGGCTGGGCGGTGATGAGTTCGTGATCGTCGCCAGCGGCTTTGCCACGGCCGAGCAGGCGCAGGAACTGGCCGAGAGTCTGCTGCGCGTATTCGACATGCCCTTCCAGCTATCGGAGCATCAGACAGAAGTGGGGCTGACCATCGGCTTTGCACTCATGCCGCTGGACGCCGAGGATGCCGTGCGCGCACTCAAGCTAGCCGACGAGGCGCTGTACGAAGGCAAGCAGGCCGGCAAGCGCTGCGTGCGGCGCGCAAAACCGCGCATGCCAGCCACCACGGCGGTCGCAGCCGCATAGTCGCGATTGCCGCACGCGCAGCGGTCATGAGTTGTATACATTACAGACTCTATTCTCATAGAGCAGCATAAGCACCGCACTTACTGCATGATTAACACTCAAGGCCCCCGCATCATCACCAGGGGATGATGCTGCCGTCCCATGCGAAGAAGCCCCCACTATCTGACGTTTGCAAACCGTCGATGACGCCAAGCAGGGCTTGTGCGGCTTGCGCCGGCGAGAACAGTTTGCCCTCGGGCACGCTACGCTGAAACGGCTGCGACAAGGCCGTGTCTACCGTGCCCGGATGCAGCACGGCGCATAGGGCCTGCGGATTGACGCGCTTGAGCTCCACGGCCAGTGTACGCATCAGTTGATTGAGCGCGGCCTTTGAGGCGCGATAGCTGTACCAACCGCCCAGCCGGTTGTCGCCAATCGAGCCGACTCGCGCCGACAAGGCCACGAATACACGCGGGCCGCTGGCTCGCAACTGCGGCCAGAACGCTTTGGCCAGCAAAGCCGGCGCCGCCGCATTGAGTGCGAACTGATGCATCAATGCAGCCGCGTCAAGCTGCGTAATGGATTTTTCGGGCTGATAACTAGGGGTATGCAGCGCTCCTGCGGCATGTACGATCCAATCCACACTCGGCGACTGCGCTGCAACCGCGCGCTGTGCGAGCTCGATTGCACCGGCATCGGTGAGATCACAGGCATGCACCTGCAGCCGTGAATCGCGCACTTGCAAGCGTGATGGGTCTCGCACCAGCGCATGCACACACGCCACCTGCGGGCGCTCAAGCAACTGCTGCAGCATAGCGCTGCCAATGCCCCCGCTCGCGCCTGTCAACACCACTTGCATATCACATCACCTCGCGGCCACTGCCCTGAATGTTGCGGCATTGTGCTCGAGCCTACCGTAGCGCAAT
>CAYSMM010000275.1:0-3519 GCA_964432095.1 uncultured Burkholderiaceae bacterium
GGCCATGATCTCGGGCGAGAACACTATGCTGAGCGTGCCATTGGTCACCGGGCGGCCGTCGCGTTCAGCCGTCAAGTTGACGCTGGCGACGGCAATGTCGCCAAATAGCCGCTCTCCCCACTTCTCGCTCAAATCGTATTTAGGCAGACGAGGGAAGTACTCGCGAATCACCACGTCACCATTGACACGCTCTACATCGTCAGCGTCAGATCCTGCCCCTACAGGCTGGGTCAACTCCACATGCACCACTAGCGGGTTGGCCAGTAAACCCTCAAGCATGGGTTTGCGCATCGCTTTATTACGCTCGTCCAACGCCTCTGCAGCCGATTTGCGGACGAGCGACAGCACCTCCTGCTTTTGAATTTGCACCGCGGTGTGCACGCGGCGCCATTCCGAGTAAAGCACCCAAGCGATGGATAGCAAACTAAACAGCAATGCCACGCCGAGTGTAATGGCGGCCTGCTTGAACGTCAGCCCATCAAACCAACGCTGCGTGTCATGCCCTAATTGGGCCTGAGGGTAAGATGAAGGCGATGAATCCGCGGCACTCATGCCACGGCCACCTGATTACGGCCAAGATGCTTGGCCTGATAGACGGCCCGGTCAGCGCGCGAAATCAGCTTCTGCAGGGACGCATCTGCCTCGGTGCGCGTGGCCACACCGATGCTCACGGTCATGCCCAGCCTTGTGTCCTCAAACTGCGTTTGATGTCCTGCGACGCTCTGGCGTAAAGCCTCGGCAAGCGCCAGGGCTTCCACACTGTTCGTACCGGGTAACAGCACCAGAAATTCTTCACCGCCCATGCGGCCCACAGCGCCGCGTTGTCCGACCGTATTGCGGCACAAACTGCCAAAAGCCTGCAGTAAGGCATCGCCCGCCGCATGGCCGTGTACATCGTTGACGCGCTTGAAATGGTCCAGGTCAATCAGCATGACCGACAAAGCCCTGGGAGGTCGTACGGAATCGCGCCACATTTCGCCACCCAGCTCCATCACGTGGCGGCGGGTGTACGCCTCAGTCAGCATATCAATGGTGGCGATACGGTGCAGTTCCTGCGTCAGCTTCTCGCGCTCGGCCATCTCAGATTTAAGGGCCGCATTGAGTTTTTGCAGCTCAAGCGCCTGCGACTGCAAAGTTTGATTGGCACGTTGAAGGTCAAGCTGCAATCGGTCGCTGATGCGCACCATACGACGCTGCTCGCGATAGCTTTGCCGGTAGGCGTCGGACAAACGCTTAACCCCACCGGACACACTGTCGAGCTGGCGTGCCATCTCCTCGACCTGCGCGATCATCTGCTCCTCCTCACCGAACAGTGAGAAAGGGTCTTGCGAGTCGACGGATAGTGTGCTCTCGGGCGCGCTGGCAGGCATGCTTACATGCTCTCGGAATGCGGGCACATCTCAAAACGGGCACATGCAAAGTCTTGCGCGAAATCTTCGCCGAACTCTTGCATGGTTTCATCGTCCTCAGCGTAGTGCCAGCGCACATGAACCCGATTGCCGCCTTTCGCGGCCACCTCTAGCAACTGAAACAATCTCATCAATGCCTTGGCGCTGGAGCTATTGAAGTAATTCAACTCAAGCTCAAATGTCACGTCAGTGTGTTGCAGGCCCGCCAGGTACTGGCTCAGGCTGTGATACACCGGGCCGAAGAAGGCGGTGGCGTCCTCCGGGTAGGACTCGCCTCGCATGGCCAAGTGAGCCTTGGAGAAATAGAACTCCACCTGCGGGGTACGCTCGGTGGCAGGAATCAGCAAATCAGTCATCATCAATCACTGTCAGATGTATGCCTTGAGGCAGAAGAATGTACGCCCACCGGACAAGGGCAGGAAGTCAAACTGCAATGGCTCTGCCGCACGGCGTGCGATCTCGACCAAGCCAATCGACGCACCCTTGCTCTGTGCCTCCGGCTCCTCTTTGAGTTTTTCACGGTAGTAGGCTTTAAGCTGCTCTTTGTCCATACCTGCAATGCGCCCAAGACGCTCGCGTAGCAAAGGGACGTCGGCATCGGCCACATTATTGCCACACATCACGAAAAACTTGCCGCCATTGCGGCCTACTGTCACCATGCCGCCGCTCAATGCGATCTTGGGTGGGCCGTCCCGCTCATAGTGCTCAGCAGAATAACGAATCATGTTCTGCACCTGCTCGACGAACACTGAGAACACACGCTTGGAGACATTAGCGTCTTCGTCATCGAGTTGCATCTTTTGCTTGAGCGTCTCTCCAAGCGAATAAAGCACGCTCTCGGTGACGTACCCGGTGTAAGAGAGCACAACGCCCTGCTCGATCAGGGATATCTGACAGTCGTAGAAATTCTGCGCCAACATGCTTGTCTGCCCCAGAATGCACTGAATTGCCAATATTTTCCGCAATTGTAGCGGCAGCCAACTGGCAACCTTGGCAGCTCAAAGTTACCGGCGAACATAGTGCGTTAGCCTCGCGCCCGCTGCGCGCGCCAGCCGCTATAAATGGCAATCAGACCGGGCACGATGATGAGCGCCCAGATAATTTTGTCAAGGTGCTCCTTCACGAAGGGGACATTACCGAATAGATAACCGGCCACAGTGAGCAAGATCACCCAGAGTAACGCGCCCAAGACGTTATACAGCGTGAATCTGGCACGGTTCATCTCGGCAACGCCGGCCACGAAAGGCGCAAACGTGCGCACAAAGGGCATGAAACGCGCCAGGATGATGGTAATGCCGCCATAGCGCTCGTAAAAGTCATGCGCTGCATTGAATGCACGCTTGTTGAAAAAGCGCGAATGCTCCCACTGAAACACCTTGGGGCCAAAGTAGCGGCCGATTGAATAATTGACCTGATCACCAATGATGGCAGCAATGATCAAAGTGAGCATAGACATTGGCAGGTTCAGCATTCCCACCCCGCTAAGTGCGCCAACGATGAACAGCAGAGAGTCGCCTGGCAGAAAAGGCATGACGACCAATCCGGTCTCGGTGAACACAATCACAAAAAGCAGTACGTATACCCAGGTGCCATACTGCTGCACGAACGTGGCCAGATGCTTGTCCACGTTCAGAATGAAGTCGATCAAAAACTGAATAATTTCCATGCGGCCCGCAGTATAGACTTCGCCCTATGAGCCCGGTTGAGAGCAGCTCCCAAAAGCCCAGCAGCACCCCGACGCGGCGCCCGATCCGGGTGCTTGCCAACACGCTCATCAGCCAGATTGCCGCTGGCGAGGTCGTGGAGCGTCCGGCTTCGGTGGTACGCGAGCTGTTGGACAACGCAATCGACGCAAGTGCGACGCGTGTAATGGTCGAGCTTTCACAAGGCGGCATCGAGCGTATCCGCATTGAAGACAACGGTTGCGGCATTGAACCCGAAGAGTTGCCGCTTGCACTGACACGCCACGCCACAAGCAAGCTCGCCAGCATTGAAGAACTGGACAGTATTCAGACCCTGGGGTTTCGTGGCGAAGCACTGGCTGCCATTGCCTCTGTGGCGCAGGTCAGCTTGTCGAGCCGCACGGCGCACGGTTCCCACGCCTGGCGTA
>CAYSMM010000276.1:0-3493 GCA_964432095.1 uncultured Burkholderiaceae bacterium
GGCCGGTTTGGATGCGGCGGCAACGCTGATCTCGCGGCGTAAGGCGCCTGACGCGGCAACCTACATCGGCTCGGGCAAGCTGGATGAACTTGCTGCGCTGTGCGAGCAACATCGCCCGCAAAGCGTTGTGTTCAGCGTGGTGCTCAGCCCCATTCAGCAGCGCAACCTTGAGCGTGCGATCAAGGCCAAAGTGATCGACCGCACGGGGTTGATTCTTGAAATATTCGGCCAGCGCGCCCAAAGCCATGAGGGCAAGTTGCAAGTTGAGCTGGCTCAGGTGCAATACCAGGCCGGCCGCCTTGTGCGGCAATGGTCGCACCTGGAGCGTCAGCGCGGTGGTATCGGTGTACGCGGTGGCCCGGGTGAGCGCCAGCTCGAGCTGGACAAACGCATGCTGGCGACCAAAGAAAAGTCTTTGAAGACACGGCTGCAAAAGGTGGCTAGGCAGCGCGACACACAGCGCCGTGCTCGCTTGCGCAGCGGGCTGCTGCGTGTGTCCATCGTAGGCTATACCAATGCGGGAAAGTCAACCCTGTTCAATGCCCTCGTGGGGGCCGAAACCTATGCGGCTGACCAGTTGTTTGCCACGCTTGACACCACCACCCGGCGTTTGAAACTACGCCCTAGGGCTGACTTAGCCGTGAGCGACACGGTGGGTTTTGTGCGCGACTTGCCGCATCAACTCGTGGCGGCGTTCAAATCCACCTTGGCGGAAGCAGTCGATGCCGATTTGCTGCTCCATGTGGTGGACGCGAGCAGCGCCGTGCGTGACGAGCAGATCGTCGCTGTCAACGAGGTGCTGCACGAGATCGGTGCGGATCACATTCCGCAATGGCTGGTGTACAACAAAATCGACGCTGCAGGCTTAGCCGCATCCGCGCCCACGCGGATGTATCACCCCGATTTTGGTGAAGGATGGGTGTTTCATTTGTCCGCCCGCACCGGCGAGGGCGTGCAGACACTCAGAAACGCGCTGGCTGATCAGGCTGAAGCCGCCGCTGCAGCGGCGAGTGCGCCGGAAGTGACACAATCCGCTTTGGCCGCGATTGAAAAGGGGCGCACTGCGCCCCATTTCTGCGATTGAATTTATTTACTTATCTATGCAGAGCTTAATAACCAGACTGGCTGGCGTGCCGTTGCTTGGACGGCTGTTTCAGCGTAAAGATCATCTAGTGCTACAGCAGCGGCCGGGCGGAGATGGCCCGCCCGACCTGGAAGAGCTCTGGCGTGACCTCAATCGCAAGCTGGGCAACCTGTTTGGCAAGCGAGGTGGCCGCGGCGATAGCAGCCCATCGGGTGGTGGCGATGACTTCAAGCCTGATATGAAGAGTGCGGGCATAGGCGCCGGCATGATTGTGGCGATTACCGCGTTGGTATGGCTGGGCACTGGCCTGTTCATAGTCCCCGAGGGCAACCAGGGCGTGGTGTTGACGTTTGGCAAATACAGCAAAACAGTGGGTGCCGGCCTGAACTTTCGCATGCCATATCCGATTCAGTCACACGAAACCATCAACGCGGCGCAACTGCGCTCAGTTGAAATCGGCAAGGGCGGCGTTGTGAAGGCGACAGCGCTCAAAGAGTCGTCGATGCTGACCGAAGACGAGAACATCATCGACGTACGTTTTGCTGTGCAATACCGCGTGCGCGACGTGCAGGAGTTCCTGTTCAACAATCGCCAGGCCGAGGAAACGGTCGTACAGGCCGCTGAGACGGCGGTGCGCGAGGTGGTCGGCAAAAACAAGATGGACGTGGTGCTGTACGAGGGTCGCGAGCGTGTGGCGCAGGATTTGTCCACCTTGATCCAACAGATTCTCGATCGCTACAAGGCAGGCATCATTATCACAAGCGTGACACTGCAAAACGTACAGCCCCCCGAGCAGGTGCAAGCTGCGTTTGACGACGCTGTGAAGGCTGGCCAAGACCGCGAGCGCGCCAAGAATGAGGGTCAGGCCTACGCCAATGACGTAATCCCCAAGGCGCGTGGTACGGCAGCAAGGTTGATCGAGGAGGCGCAGGGCTACCGCGCCCGTGTGGTGGCGACGGCAGAGGGTGATTCAGACCGCTTCCGCCAGGTGCTGGCCGAGTACAACCGCGCCCCGGGCGTGACGCGTGACCGTTTGTACCTGGAGACCATGCAGCAGGTGTTCACCAATGTCACCAAGGTGATGGTGGATTCGCGCCAAGGCAGCAATTTGCTGTATCTGCCCCTCGACAAAATCATTCAGCAATCGACAGAGCAGGGTGGCAAGGTGATGAGCGTGCCCGCTACGGTGCCTGAGGCATCGCAATCTGCAACCGACGCGTCGCGCTCGCGTGACGCGATTCGCAATCGCGACGGCCGCTAGGAGACAGCCATGCAACGTATCGTCCCTGTGCTCGTCACTCTGCTGGTGGCTGCAATCATCTTCTTCTCTACCGTGTTTGTGGTGGATCAGCGTCAGCACGCGATTGTGTTTACGGTCAGCGAGATCAGCGCCGTGCACAGTGAGCCTGGCCTGCGCTTCAAGATTCCGCTGGTGCAAAGCGTGACGTTTCTTGACAAGCGGCTGCTAACGCTTGACAGCCCCGATAACGACCGCTTCATCACAGCCGAGAAGAAAAATCTCGTAGTCGATTGGTTCGTGAAGTGGCGCATCACCGACCCGCGCTTGTACTTCCGCAGCTTTGGCGCAGATGAGCGCCGCGCCGGTGACCGCATGGGCCAGATCGTCAAGGCAGCACTGAACGAGGAGATTACCCGCCGCACGGTGTCGCAAATGCTCTCCAGCGAGCGCGACAAGGTGATGCAGGGCATACGTACAAAGATCGCAGATGATGGCAAAGCCGTGGGCGTGGAGATCGTTGATGTGCGTTTGAAGCGCGTGGACTTCGTCGCTGACATCACCGACAGTGTTTACCGCCGCATGGAAGCAGAGCGCAAGCGCGTGGCTAACGAACTGCGTTCAACCGGGGCGGCCGAGAGTGAGAAGATCCGCGCCGACGCAGACCGTCAGCGCGAGGTGATCATTGCCGAGGCATATCGCGACGCGCAAAAGCTCAAGGGCGAAGGCGATGCCAAGGCCTCTGCCCTGTACAACGGCGCTTTCGGGCAAGACCCACAGTTCGCGCGCTTCTACCGCAGTCTTGAGGCATACCGCCAAAGTTTCCGCAACCGCTCAGATGTGATGGTGATCGATCCGTCGAGTGAGTTCTTCCGCGCCATGCGTGGAGTCGAGGCGCCGGCGCCGTCCAAGCGCTAAGGCAATGCTGAATAAGTGGCTGCGCGTGCGTAAATCGGTGTTACTGCCTAACAAGAATCCTCACTTGCCCTTGAGTAAGCTCTGGTTCTTATTGGGCCCCGTTCCATGTCTTGCGCCCGCTCGCCGACTTCTTCAACATTGCCCTAGGCGACTGGGCTAGGTAGTTCGCATGCTTGGAAGCACGCTGCTGCTTGCGCTTGGGTTGAGGCTCATCATCGAAGGCCTGCTGCCCTTCATCGCCCCGGCAAAGTGGA
>CAYSMM010000277.1:0-3487 GCA_964432095.1 uncultured Burkholderiaceae bacterium
CTCATCATGACTTTCTCCTTAGGGATGCGAATACCCAGACATATCTTTACCCCCCTTTTTTTAGTTTTGCAATAGGCTGTACTCAGCCAATACAACATATTGCAGCCCGCTTGGCATGTGCGTTCATCTTGGGCCGCTCGGGGCAAGCAACCGAATACAGCGCGCCACTCGTGCATGATCTATGCGTGAACTCGGCCTTGAAATCGCTGCTAATTTGATTGGCATCACTGCGGCACGACTGCAGCACGACCTGCAAGCTACGCAGCTAATGGCAGCGATTACGCGTATCGCAATGTAATTACCAGAACTCTGCGTCATCATGTCGGTCACATTGAGCTTTAATAATGCAGTAATAGGAGCAAACAAGATGAGCTGGCCTCCAAGAATGAACACTCAACTGCGTAGGCGCATTGCGGCGGCATGGATTTTGATCGTCACGGCCAGCACCTACGGTGTGGCGCTGGCGCAAACGCCTGCCGGGCTCAAAACCATCGCGTCGCCGTTTAGCGTGGCCGAGACCATGGAGCGCATCGAGGCTGCTGCCAAGGCGCGCGGGCTGACCATATTCGCGAAGATCGACCATTCCGGCGAGGCACAAAAAAGCGGCATGACGATGAAGCCCACGCAGTTGCTGGTGCTGGGCAACCCCAAAGGCGGCACTCCTGCCATGAACGCTGCGCCCAGCGTAGCCATAGACTTGCCCTTGAAGGTGCTGGTGGCCGAAGGTGCCGACGGCAAGACGCAGGTCACTCTCAACGACGCCGACTTCCTGCGCAGCCGCCACAAAGTGCCCGATGACCTGGCCAAGCCATTTGGCGCCCTGCTGCCAATGGTTGAGGCGGCCCTGAAATAGCCTTTTGCGACAACCTCTATACTCGCTATAGTTTCATGCCATTACTGCCTATTCCCAGGGCAGTAACTTATATATACAACTGGCTGTATTTGAGCATCTCCCTCAGCCTTCGTTGCCAGCCGCTCTCGCCTGCCATGCGGCTTGAGGTTACCGCGGGCGCTGTGGAGCGCCGCGTCCAATTTGGCTGACGCAGTGTCTTGCAGCTACGGTTAAGTGCGCGTATAATCGAGAGTTTTGTGCAATCTGAACCGATACTGAACATGGCCAACATCGCATCCGCCCGTAAACGTGCCCGCCAAGCTGTGAAGCAAAACGCCCACAACTCGGCGCTTCGCTCACGCCTGCGCACCGCCGTGAAGGCCGTGCGTAAAGCCGTCCTCGCAGGCGACAAAGCCAAGGCGAAGGAAATTTTCATTGCTGCACAACAGACCATCGACACGATCGCAGACAAGAAAATCGTCCACAAGAATCTGGCGTCCCGAACCAAGAGCCGCCTGTCTGCTGCTGTCAAAGCGATGGGTGCCTGAGCGAACTGCGAGAACAACGCTTTCGTTTCCGGTGTCAGCGCTGATACCGGAGCCCCAAGAAGCCCGGTGCCAGCACCGGGCTTTTTGTTTTATACGTTCACTTTTTTGCCGCTACTTTTTCTGCGGCGTGTTGGGTAGATCGGGCACGAGGCAAGCCTCGCTCACTTGCAAATCATTGCTGCGAGCGAACTCGAGAACGAAGTCCCAGGCCATGGGGTGCAGCTCGCGCAGGGCCTCGTTGACGACGACGCATTTGACGTTGCCGATGATGGTGGGAACGCAAAACGGCGAGTAGCTGAGGTGGGCTTCGGGGCCGCCCTCACCTTCGGGGCGAAACGGCGACATGACGCCGGCCAGGCGCTCTGCCCAGTCGCTGGGGCGGAAGGTTTGGCCCGATTTGGTGAGGCCCTGGATGAAGATTTCGCGCGTCTTGGCCATGAATGTCAGCGATTACAAACAAGCGTAACGGCCAGCCGTTGCGAAGGGATGAAAGTTGAAGTGGCCGCCACGCCCGATATAGGCCTGCATTGCGGTTGCGACGGGTTCGTACACGACAAGATTACAAAGAATTATATCTTATATAAGAGTTAACCCTAGCCAGACCAGGCCCCAAAACAAGGAAACGCAAAGAAGCGCGGCGCTAAAACCACACAGCCCGCCACGGCATAAAGCGAAAACAACCATGACGCACATCCTGATTCAAAACCCCAACTATCGAAAGCTTTGGCTCGCGTTCGCAGTGGCCATGTTCTCGGGTTATGTGGCGATGATTGCGTTTCCGCTCGTGGCCATCAAGCACTTGGGCGCAAGCGACTGGGAGATGGGCCTGCTCGTTGGTGTGGAGATTCTGCCATTCCTGCTGTTCTCGCTGCCCGCGGGCACCTGGGTGGATCGCTTGAACATCAAAAAACTGGTGGCTGCGTGTTTTGTCGCGCTGGTACTAGTGACCACGCTCGTGCCTGCTGCATTTGTGCTCGGCTTTCTGTCCATGCCGGTGCTGTACGCCGCCGGCTTTTTGATGGGCACTGCACTGTGCGTGGAAGGTGTGGCTTCTCAGGTGCTCACCACCGAGCTGGTGGGTCGCGAGGGTCTGGTGGAAGCCAACGCATGGCTGATGGGGGCGGAGTCGGGCAACAAGCTGCTGGCGCCGGCCGTGGGCGGTATTCTGGTCGAACAGTTCGGTGCGCCCAAAACCTTGTGGATCGAATGCGCATTACTCAGCGTGGCCACACTGTTGCTGCTGTCCATCAAGCCGACGCAGCAGCGCGAGAAGGCTTTGCCTGCACCCATGTGGCCGATGATACAGCAGGGACTGTCAACTGTTTACTTCTCTCCTATACTCAGAAGCGCAGCAATACTTATGGTTGTATGGCAGTTTCTGTGGCATGGTGTGTATGCGCTCATCGTGCTGCACGGCACGCGCGACGTGGGTTTGTCTCCCTCTGAACTGGGCCTGGCCATGGCGCTGGGTGCGGCCGGCATTCTGGCTGCAACTCTCATGGCCAAGCGAGTGGAACTGCGCTACGGCCTGGGAGTGGGCACGCTGGCAGGCTTCATCATCACCAGCGCCGGCTGGGCCATCATGGCCGCTGCGTCGTTTGCCCCCAAAGGCTACGGCTTTGTGGCGTTTGCGCTGGCATACCTGGTGATGGACTTTGGCCTGACGCTTGGCTTCGTGTGCTACACCAGCCTGCGGCAGGCCGTGACGAGCGACGAGCTGCTGGGCCGCGTGGTAGCGACCATGCGCTGGCTGAGCCTACTGCTGGCACCGCTGGGCAGTGTGATGTTCGGCGCATTTGCGCACAACGCCAGCACAGCCGCAGCGATCGGCACGGCCGCGTTGGTCAGCGTGCTGATCTGCACTGCGGCGTGTTTCACAGCACTTGCGCGTGTGAAGAGCGCCATGCAGCCCCATGCGGACGGCCACGCGGGCGGCTTTGCCATCAAGGAGCAACCCGGTTCCGCTTAACATACCCTTTGACCGTACCTGTTAACCGAAGGAGCGATGACGATGACGCAGCACTTGATGAATACGTACTCTAGGCTTCCCATGGCCATCACCCGCGGCGAAGGCGCCTGGGTGTACGGTCAGTACGAGGGCCAGGAG
>CAYSMM010000278.1:0-3456 GCA_964432095.1 uncultured Burkholderiaceae bacterium
CCGCGGGCGAGCGTGAAGTGCCGCAGGTGCTGTGGCTGTTGCGGCTGGAGGCCTTACGCCTGCTGGGCCGCAACGAGGAATTCGATAACACCGCGCTGGATTACTGCGTCACCTACGAAGTATCACCGCCTGCGTGGCAGCCCAGTAAGGCGGCAGTGAGCTTTGCCGACGCCACCCCTCCCATGGACTGGGCGCTGGTGGAAATCGAAGGTAGTGGCGAAAGCGCCGGGCCGAGCACGTTCAACCCCGAAGCCACCATGAGCACCAAGGACGCACAGCGTCTGCTCGGTGGCAGCGCCGCCTTGAGCGGCGAAGTCATCGCACCGCACCCGGTGATTACACCAGAGCTGCAGGTGGCGGCCCGTTCCAACCCGGTGGCCATCAGTTGCAAGGAACTCAAGCGCATCGATTTCTCCTCCGCCGGCACGCTGCTCAACTGGGTGCTGGAGCTACAGGGCGCAGGCAAGCAGGTGCAGTTCAGTGATGCGCACCGGCTGGTGGCTGCGTTCTTCAACGTCATCGGCATCAGCGGCCACGCCCGTGTCACACTCCGCAAAGATTAATACTCAATAGAGTACATAGTCGTTACTGCACAATCATAGAGCAGAAACGGCATAGAAGGGCGTGGAGTACGTGTATATTAACCATGTACCGCTCGATTGGCTTGAAAACCGTCCACACGCCCTAAACTAGCGTGGATGGAACAGTTTCACGGCACCACGATTGTCTCCGTGCGGCGCGGCACCAGCGTTGCGCTTGGCGGCGACGGGCAAGTCACTCTGGGCAACATCGTCATGAAGGCCAGCGCGCGCAAGGTACGGCGCTTGTACCAAGGTAAGGTGCTGGCCGGGTTCGCCGGCGGCACGGCCGACGCCTTCACTTTGTTTGAGCGCTTTGAAGCCAAGCTCGAAAAGCATCAAGGCAATTTGTTACGTAGCGCGGTTGAGTTGGCCAAAGATTGGCGCACCGACCGCATCTTGCGTCGGCTGGAAGCCATGCTGGCCGTGGCGGATCGTGACACCTCGCTCATCATCACCGGCAACGGTGACGTGCTGGAGCCCGAGCAAGGTATCGTGGCCATAGGCTCAGGCGGCGCGTATGCGCAAAGCGCGGCCAAGGCATTGCTTGAGAATACCGAGCTTGCGCCGCAAGACATCGTGAAAAAATCGCTCACCATTGCCGGCGAGTTGTGCATTTACACCAATCAGCAGCACACCATTGAAGTGCTGGAGTGATCGGAAGATTTTCCAAAGAGATACGGTGTTGCAGGACAGGACACAGGGCTAACCAGGATTTTGTTCCCGGTCTATATCCCTGTGCCTGTGCGTCTCCTGTTGGCACTTTAACCCCTGCTCAGCAGCTCGAAAAAATGAACATGACTCCGCAAGAAATCGTGTCTGAACTCAACCGCTACATCATTGGCCAACCCAAGGCCAAGCGTGCCGTTGCCATTGCGCTGCGCAACCGCTGGCGCCGCCAGCAGGTAGACGAAAAACTGCGCAGTGAGATCACTCCCAAGAATATCTTGATGATTGGCCCCACCGGTGTGGGCAAGACCGAGATCGCGCGTCGCCTGGCGCGTCTGGCAGGTGCGCCTTTCATCAAGGTGGAGGCCACCAAATTCACGGAGGTGGGCTATGTTGGCCGCGACGTAGACAGTATCGTGCGCGACCTGGTAGACGCCGCTATCAAACAAACCCGCGACAGCGAGCTGAAGAAGGTGCGCGCCAAGGCCGAGGATGCCGCCGAGGATCGTGTGCTCGACATCCTGCTGCCACCGCCGCGTGACTTCGGCTTCAACCTCAATGAGCAACAAGACAACAGTACGCGCCAGACATTTCGCAAGAAACTGCGCGAAGGGCAGCTCGACGATAAGGAGATCGAGATCGAGATCACGCCCAACCTGGCGCAGATGGACATCATGGGCCCGCCCGGCATGGAGGAGATGACCGAACAGATCAAAGGTATGTTTGCCAACATGGGCGCAGCTCGCAAGAAGCCGCGCAAGCTCAAGGTGAAAGAGGCGCTGAAGTTGTTGATCGAAGAGGAAGCTGGCAAGCTGTTGAACGAGGAAGACATCAAGCTCAAGGCGCTGCAAAACGTCGAGCAAAACGGCATTGTGTTTCTGGACGAGATCGACAAGATCGCATCGCGCAGCGAGATGCAAGGTGCCGATGTGTCCCGCCAGGGCGTGCAGCGCGACTTGCTGCCGCTGGTGGAGGGTACCACCATCAGTACCAAGCATGGGCCGATCAAGACCGATCACATCCTGTTCATCGCCTCCGGTGCGTTCCATCTGTCCAAGCCCAGCGATTTGATTCCTGAACTGCAAGGACGGTTTCCCATACGCGTGGAGCTGGACGCGCTATCGGTAGCGGACTTCGAGTCCATACTCACGCAGACCGATGCCAACCTCACTCTGCAATACAGCGCGCTGCTGGCCACTGAGGGCGTCACGCTCAGCTTTGCACCGGGCGGGATCAGGCGCCTGGCCGAGATTGCGTTCTCAGTAAATGAGAAAACCGAGAACATTGGTGCACGGCGGCTGCACACCGTGATGGAGCGGCTGCTGGAAGAAATTTCCTTTGAAGCCAGCCACTGTAGCGGCACGACCGTCACGATTGACGCCGATTACGTGAACATTCGCCTGGCTGACTTGGCCAAAGACGAAGACTTGAGCCGCTACGTGCTGTAGCTTTGCGCTACTTGGCCTGCTCTGCCTGTGCTACCGCTGGCGCCGGACTTTCTGCCGCAATACGCAGCAGGCCCTCAAACACCAGATGCTCCACATGCTCATACGGCATGTCTAGCGTGGGCGAAAGTTTCACCGCTGCGCCGCCGCTGATGATGAGCTTGGGCGCTTTGCCTACGCGCTTTTCCAGCAAACGGTATTGCCGCTCAACCGCACCGGTAATGGCCTGAGCTCCGCCTGACATCAGCGCGTCGCTGGTATTGCGAGGGAAGTCCACCACCTCCCCTGTGGGCACGCGCAGCCCGGCGGTACCCATTTCAAGTGCGCGCAGCATCAGGCCAAAGCCCGGCAGAATCAAACCGCCGATATACATGCCGGATGCGTCGAGGGAATCCACGGTTACCGCCGTGCCTACGCTCACGACCAACGCCGCCTGGCTTTGCGCGCGTGCGCGAGCGCCAATCAGTGCAGCCCAGCGGTCGGCACCAAGCAGCCACGGATAGTCGTAGCCATTTTTCACGCCGCATTGCTCGCGCTGGCTGGTGAGCCACTGCGGCTTGGTGCCCAGTATTGCCCAATGCTGCATCAACCCCATGACGCGACGCTTGACCACCTCGCCCGCCACCACACAGCCGATGATGCGGCTGGGTCGCGCGAGCCGTGAGAACTGCGGTTCGGCTATCGTCTCGATCTCTTCCAGCGCACAGGCGCCGGACGCGAGCAGTTCGCTGTCCGGCGACGCGCTTGCAAACAAGCCCCACTTG
>CAYSMM010000279.1:0-3451 GCA_964432095.1 uncultured Burkholderiaceae bacterium
GGCACGCATGTGACGGTAGCGATGCAGCTTTACCCACAAGCAGCACGGCGATTGGGCATCGCCGTGGACTGGCTGTTGCCCGACCCGCCCACGCAGGCGCTGATCACGCAGGCGATTGCTGCGGTGAAAGGCGGCAACGTGCCGGCTGCGGCGCAGGCGTTTGCGCGCGCCGTCGACTCATTGGCCGTGCAAGGAGCCGGGCTGTTGATGCTGGGCTGCACCGAGCTGCCTGTGATCGCACCGCATCTCAGCAGCCCTCTGCCATTACTGGATGCAACGGATGCACTCGCGCAGGCCTGTATCAGAGCATGCATGGATAATTGATACTCCGTGCAGTGCATATCTATTTCGGCTCAAAAAACGTGCAGCAATAGATAAATAGATATGCGGGTATATAGCCGATCTGTTTGCAGGCATTGAAGCATCAGGCCGCAGCGGCAGCCTTGCGAATTTCGCTTTGCAATGCTACGGACGGGTTGGCCGATTGCTTTGCGTGCCGCGTCTGTCGCTCACTCAGGTGGCTCTGCGCCAGCAGGGCTTGCCGTAGCCGCGGCGCCTCGGGCAGCCACGGAGCGATGCACTTGGGGTTGCCGCGCGCACCGCTGGCGGCGTAGTCTTGCGCCAGTGCGAGCCCGGCGCATGCGGTGTCCAGGCCACGCTCAGCGGTGAGAAATTCAAACAGCAACTCCACCAGCTTGTCTTGCGCAAACTCATGCGTTTTGCCGGTGCGTGCATACAGCCAATCGCTGAACGCGCAGAAGCGCCAAAAAGGATCATCGGCCAGCAGCAGCGCCGTGGTGCGCGCGTAGCGGCCCGAGTTGGCCACCATGTCCCAATAGCGAGCAAAACGCGTCATGCGTTGCACGGTGGCAAAACTCACGGTGCTGTTGTGCACGATGGCGTAGGGCGATTGCGCGTCAAAGCGCAAATCATGTTCGGTGGTGTGGCGGATGATGGGCGTGCCGCGTAGCCGCTTCAAAATGCCAAACTGAATTTCATGCGGCTTGAGTGCATGCAGGCGGTTGAAGCCTTCGGCAAAACTCTCAAGCGTCTCGCCCGGCAGGCCAAAGATCAAATCGGCATGCACATGGGCGTGGCTGTGTGTGACGAGCCAGTGCAGGTTGGCGGCCGTCTTGACGTTGTCGGCCTTGCGACTGATGCGTGCCTGCACCTCAGGGTTGAAGCTTTGAATGCCCACTTCAAACTGCAACGCACCGGGCGGAAACTGCGCGATCAGCTCTTTCAGGCTGTCGGGCAGTTGATCGGGAATCACCTCGAAATGCACGAACAAATCGGGCGTCATGCGATCCAGGAAAAACTGCAGGATGCGCGCGCCGGTTTCGGCTTTCAGGTTGAAGGTGCGATCGACGAACTTGAAGTGCCGTGCACCGCGATCATGCAGCTTGGCCATCTCGGCCAAAAACGCATCCAGATCAAACGGCCAGGCGGTCTTGTCCAGCGAGCTCAGGCAGAACTCGCATTTGAATGGGCAGCCGCGCGATGCCTCCACGTACAGCAAGCGGTTAGCGATGTCCTCGCCGGTGTATTCGTCGTAGGGCAGCGCAATTTGCACCAGCGGCGGTTGCTCGCCGGGCATGATTTTCGCGAGCGGCTTGGGGCCGTACAGCAATGCGTGGCACAGCTTGGGAAAACTCACATCGCCCCAGCCCGTGATGACATGGTCGGCCAGTTGCACGATGGGTTGCTGTTCGCATTCGTAGCTTACCTCCGGGCCGCCGAGCACGATCTTGGTTTGCGGCGATACTGTTTTGAGTAATTGCACACATCTGGTTGTCTCGTCTACATTCCAAATGTATACCCCAAACCCTATCACTTTGGGTTGCAGTGCGAGCAGCTGCTCGACGATGTCTTGCGGGCGCTGCTGTATGGTGAACTCGCGGATTACGCAGCGCTCACGCAGCGTGCCCATGTTGGCGCGCAGATAACGCAGCCCAAGTGACGCATGAATGTACTTGGCATTCAATGTCGTCAAGAGCACATCAACTGTATCGGTGGCAGCAAGCATACGGCGCTATTATCAGCGCTCACTCAACCTGCAACAACGTAGATCAAGAGACCAGCATGGGACTTTTCTCGCATGTGGACGCCTACGCCGGCGACCCGATTCTTTCCCTCGTAGAGGCATATCAAAATGATGCCAGCCCGACCACGGTGAACCTCTCCATCGGTGTGTACACCGACGACGACGGCAAGCTGCCGGTGATGCAGTCCGTCAAGCAGGCCGAGGCCGCGCGGCTGCAAAACGCCGGCCCGCGCCCCTACTTGCCCATGGAGGGTGCGGCCAACTATCGCCAGGCCATTCAGCACTTGCTGTTCGGCGCCGATAGCGCGCTGGTGGGCAGTGGCCGCGTCGCGACGATTCAAACTCTGGGGGGCAGTGGCGGGCTGAAGGTGGGAGGTGATTTTCTGAAGCGTTACTTCGCCGGCAGCGAGGTATGGGTGAGTGACCCCACCTGGGACAATCATCGCGCTATGTTTGAGGGCGCGGGCTTCAAGGTCAATACCTATCCATATTTCGACGCTGCGACGGGCGGGCTCAACTTCGACGGCATGATGAGTACGCTCAACACCCTGCCGTCCAAGAGCATCGTGTTGTTGCACGCCTGCTGCCACAACCCCACCGGTGTGGATTTGACGCAAGCGCAATGGCGCGAGGTGGCCAGCGTGGTACTCGAGCGCGGCCTGCTGCCCTACATGGACATGGCCTATCAAGGGTTTGGCGACGGCGTGGAAGAAGACGCGTTTGCCGTGCGGCTGTTTGCCACCATGGGCATCACTTTTTTCGTTGCCAACTCGTTCAGCAAATCGTTCAGCTTATATGGCGAGCGTGTGGGCGGCCTTAGCGTGGTGTGTGAGAGCAAGGCCGAGGCCGATCTCGTGCTCGGGCAACTGAAGTTTGCGATCCGTAAAAACTACTCCAGCCCACCTACGCATGGCAGCCAGCTCGTGGCCGCAGTGCTGCAAACACCCGAGCTGCGGTTGCAATGGCAAGCCGAGCTTCAAGCCATGTGCGTGCGCATCAAGCACATGCGCGAGCAGCTCAGGCAGCAGGTGGCTGCCAAGGTGCCAAAGCGAAATCTGGACTACTTCACGACGCAGCGCGGCATGTTCAGCTACACCGGCTTGACGCCCGAGCAGGTGGACAGGCTGCGCGCAGAGTTCGGCGTGTATCTGGTGCGCACCGGCCGCATGTGCGTGGCAGGTTTGACGAGTAAGAACATTGGCTATGTGGCCGATAGCTTTTCTAAGGTACTATAATTAGTATATAGCCTTTTAATCATATACAAATACCAGACACTGACATATACATATAGAAGTAATGAGCTAAAGCAACCCTATTGTTTCATGACACCCAGCCTAATGCATGACATGAGCACCGCATGACGCAAGAGCTGTTTAGACAGGGCATAGCGGGCGGCTACCTGCGCGA
>CAYSMM010000280.1:0-3443 GCA_964432095.1 uncultured Burkholderiaceae bacterium
CAGAGACAAAGACTCCATCGTGGCGATCGCCACGCCCAGCGGCCGCGGCGCCATTGGCGTGGTGCGCGTCAGTGGCGCGGCGGTGTGGGCGGTGGCGCTCAAGCTCACGCAGCGCCCGCTCAAAGCGCGTCATGCAGCTTATGGCCCGTTCTTCGATGACGGCGGCGAGATCATCGATCAAGGCCTTGCGCTGTACTTCCCTGCGCCGCACAGCTATACCGGCGAAGACGTGCTGGAGCTGCAAGCGCATGGCGGGCCGTTCGTGCTGCAGCGGCTGGTGAAAGCCTGCCTGGCGGCGGGGCGCGATCAACGCCTGCGGCTGGCCGAGCCGGGCGAGTTCACACGGCGAGCCTACCTCAACGACAAGATGGATCTGGCGCAAGCCGAAGCTGTGGCCGATCTGATCGACGCTGCCAGCGAGCAGGCCGCGCGCAGCGCCGCGCGCTCGCTATCAGGAGAGTTTTCAGGCGCCGTCAACGAGCTGGCCACCGCAGTGATCTACCTGCGCATGCTGGTGGAGGCCACGCTCGACTTTCCCGAAGAAGAAATCGAGTTTCTGCAGCGGGCCAACGCAGTGGGCCGCCTGGCTGACATTCGCACGCAACTTACGCAGCTGCAAACCAAAGCGCAGCAGGGCGCGGTGCTGCGCGAGGGGCTCACAGTGGTGTTGGCCGGCCGGCCCAACGTGGGCAAAAGCTCGCTGCTCAATGCGCTGGCGGGCGAGGACGTGGCCATCGTCACGCCGGTGGCCGGCACCACGCGCGACCGCATCGAAAGCCGCATCACCTTAAGCGGCGTGCCGCTCAACATCGTGGACACCGCCGGGCTGCGCAACACTGATGACGAGGTCGAGCGCATTGGCGTGCAGCGCAGCCGCGACGCCATCGCCCAAGCCGACGTCGTGCTGCATTTGTACGACGGCGGTATGGGCATCACGCCTGAAGACCGTGTGATCGACCAGCAGTTGCAGCCGCTCGCTGAGCGCCGCGTCCCCGTGCTCAAGGTGTGGAACAAGTGCGATCTCGCCACTTCACCCGCCGACATACCTATTGCAGTGTCAGCCCTTAGCAAAGAAGGGATATCCAGTCTTAAGGTGACACTACTAGAAGTATGTGGCTTCGGCGGTGCGCAGGAGGATGTGTTCCTAGCGCGCGAGCGGCACTTGCAGGCGCTTGACGCAGCGGCAGCACATCTGGATGCCGCGCAAGCCGTGGCCGAGCAAGGTGACCGCGCGCTCGACCTGTTTGCCGAGGAGTTGCGCTTGGCGCATCAAGCGCTGATGAGCATTACCGGAGAGTTTTCGGCTGACGACTTGCTGGGCGAAATCTTCAGCCGGTTTTGTATTGGCAAGTAAGCAACCCTTGAAATATCGTGCGATATGTAATCGCAAACACCAAACAATAGAAAACGACCATGAATCTCAACAAATTAACGGCTCGGGAAGCACAGATTGCTGTCCAGTTGCAGGCCGGCAAGACCAACAAGGAAATTGCTAAAGCATTAGGCATTAGCCCATATACAGTGCGCGATGTTTTGCAACGCATCTGCGAAAAACTTGGTTGCAAGAACCGTGTAGAGGTAGCGCTGAGCAGCAGAGACCTTGTGTGCACGCAAGACCTACAAGTGCAGGGCTCGCACTGGCACAAGGGCGATAAGACAATTCTTGTTGAGACTACGAAACCAGCACAAAGCATGCGTGAGCTAAGTGCAGATGAGTTATGGGCGGTAAGCGGTGGGGTAGTGATTTCATGCATAAGTGCATTACACACATCCGTGCATCATCACCCCTATTCGTGGCAACAGCATCAGGTGTACATGCCATAACAAGCCCGAGATAACGATGAGCGGGTCGTTCATTCGAGTGATTGCGAATACTAAGTTAACCAAGAAATGACACACCTTCGATGCCAGTTGCGGTGGTGCTTACATTGGAACCTTTGGCTGGTGCGTGCGCTCTTGCTGCTGGCAACTACTGCAGCTATGGCCAACGAGAAGGCTACACCCGATGCGCCAGGACTAGAGCGGTATGCAGAACCGCTTTCACGGCTGGCAACAGTGGCAAGCTGCTCTGAAAGACTTTGGCCTCAGTTCACACTGAGGGGGATAGAAATACTGTTTTTTGAAGAAACCTCGACCACATGGAGACGCGCCCGATTCGATGATAACGGACGGCTACTTACTAGTGCGCCGCTTCCAGAAACAGAAAGCATCAATTGGATTCAACCAAAAATAGAGTATCGATTGATAGATACCGAAGCAGGAAAGATTTTGGCCCTACGCCTAGGCCCGCGAGTTTTGCGTCGGCCAAGCCGAATGGTTGATGTTTTTGTGCACGAAATCTTTCATATCCACACCCTCTTATCTAACCACATTCCTTGGACCTCGAATGGTTCATGGCGGCGAGGGCAGGGGCAGCTAGAGAAAAAACCGGTCGTGGAAGCGCGGCAGCGATTGATTGACGCAATCATCACGGGCTTGCAGTCTGGCGATCCCAATATTCCAAGGCTTGCTCAATTGGCACGAGTGCTTGAGCAACTCGACCCGGACAGGACCGCTAACTTCTGGAAACTCGACCGCGCTGAAGGCACGGCTGAGTATATTAGTCGAAAAGCGATAGCGCTTAGCGAGTTAGGCTGCAGCTCAGAGCCGATACAACTGACTAGATTGGCCCTACAGCGCATGCATGAGGATATATATCGCCGATACCTCATTAAGAACCGCGTTGAAGTTGATGCTGACTCTTACCTCGTTGGTGCTTACATTGGACTACTGCTAGACATGAGCGGCCATGCTCAAGAATGGCCAGCGAAGGTGATGGCCGGCAAAAGCTTCGTGGAGTTGCTGAGTGAGATCAGCCTTGGGAAAGACTAATCACGAAAGCGCTTAGGCGACGTTATCGATGTCTACACCCGGGGGAACATCAAAGGTACCAGGCATTTCTGATTCAGGATGTGTAATGACAGGGCCAAACGGAGTGTCAAAACAATTGACGTAACCAGGGACCAGGTACTCGGCGCCTTCACATTCATCCATATTTGGAATTTCTAGGCCACCGCTTACGGTGGCAGTTTCGATCAAAGTTAGTTCACGCATATCAAATTCTCCAATGTGTATGGGTGTGGGTTACGGTGTACCGCCGAGTTCGTCGAGTACCCCGAGTCGGTTACTCACATCAAGCGAGTAAATTGAAGCGTACTGGGGTTGGACTTGAAGTGCATCACTACGCAGTAAGTATTGACAACGCAATATCAAGCGAGTAGGAGATATTTAGTGATTGGGGGATTGCGTAGATATAAGCAAACCAGAATTTCTTTGCAGCTACTCACTTAGAAGACTTGCAGCTAAGCAGAAACAACTCACCAGGGCCCATGTATGCCAATTGCAAAACTCGCTCAAACCATACATCGCTTGTACACCCAGTCTGGCGAGTTATCAGTGGGTCG
>CAYSMM010000281.1:0-3376 GCA_964432095.1 uncultured Burkholderiaceae bacterium
ACCTGCGCAAGTTCATCGAGGAAGTGCGCTTTCGCAACCGCGACGTGCCCATCTACATTTACGGCGAAACGCGCACCTCGCGCCATTTGCCCAACGACATCCTGCGCGAGCTGCATGGTTTTTTGCATGCCTTCGAAGACACGCCCGAGTTTGTGGCGCGGCACATCATCCGCGAGGCCAAGGCTTACATGGATGGACTGTCGCCGCCGTTCTTCCGGGCACTGGTGCACTACGCGCAAGATGGCTCTTACTCCTGGCACTGCCCGGGCCACAGCGGCGGCGTCGCGTTTTTGAAGAGCCCGGTGGGGCAGATGTTCCACCAGTTTTTTGGTGAGAACATGCTGCGCGCCGATGTGTGCAACAGCGTCGACGAGCTGGGCCAGCTGCTCGACCATACTGGCCCGGTGGCTGCCAGCGAGCGCAACGCCGCACGCATTTTTGGCGCCGACCATTGCTTCTTCGTCACCAACGGTACCTCAACCTCCAACAAGATGGTGTGGCACGCCAACGTAGCCCCGGGCGACGTGGTGGTGGTGGACCGCAACTGCCACAAAAGCATTTTGCACAGCATCATCATGACCGGGGCCATCCCCGTATTCCTCACGCCCACGCGCAACCACCTGGGCATCATCGGCCCGATTCCCAAAGGCCAGTTCAGTATCGAGAGCATCAACAAGAAAATTGCCTCGCATCCATTTGCCAGCAAGGCCAAGAACAAGAAGCCGCGCATCCTCACGATTACGCAGAGCACGTACGACGGCATTGTGTACAACGTGGACGACATCAAGAAAGAGCTGGACGGCCACATCGATACATTGCATTTTGACGAGGCTTGGCTGCCGCATGCCGCATTCCATGAATACTACAAAGGCATGCACGCCATTCGCCCGGGTGAGAACGGTCGGCCCAAAACCAGCATGGTGTTTGCCACACAGTCCACGCACAAGCTGCTGGCTGGGTTGTCGCAAGCCTCGCAAATATTGGTGCAGGACGCCAAGAACACGCAGCTCGACCTGAGCCTGTTCAACGAGGCCTACCTCATGCACACCTCCACCAGCCCGCAGTACGCCATCATCGCCAGTTGCGACGTGGCCGCAGCGATGATGGAGCCCCCCGGCGGCACCGCGCTGGTGGAAGAAAGCATTGCCGAGGCGCTGGATTTTCGCCGCGCCATGCGCAAGGTCGACGACGAGTTTGGCAAAGACTGGTGGTTCAAGGTCTGGGGGCCGGAGAAACTGGTGGACGAGGGCGTGGGCACGCGTGATGCGTGGATGCTGCGCGGCAAGGACAAATGGCACGGCTTTGGTGACCTGGCAGACGGCTTCAACATGCTCGACCCCATCAAGAGCACCATCGTCATGCCGGGCCTGGATGTAGCCGGCAAGTTTGCGGCCAAGGGCATACCGGCCAGCATCGTCACCAAGTTTCTGGCCGAGCATGGCGTGATCGTTGAAAAAACCGGCCTGTACAGCTTCTTCATCATGTTCACCATCGGCATCACCAAAGGCCGCTGGAACACATTGCTGACAGCGCTGCAACAGTTCAAGGACGACTACGACAAGAACGCGCCGCTATGGCGCATCCTGCCCGAGTTCTGCGCGCAATACCCGCGCTACGAGCGCACCGGCTTGCGTGACCTGTGCCAGCAGATTCACGAGGCTTACCGCGCCAGCGACATCTCGCGCCTGATCAACGAGATGTACCTGAGCGACATGGAGCCGGTGATGCTACCCAGCGAGGCCCATGCCGCCATGGCACACCGCGAAGTCGAGCGTGTGGAGATCGACCATCTCGAAGGCCGCGTGGCCGTGTCGCTGCTCACGCCATACCCGCCGGGCATACCGCTACTCATACCGGGTGAGCGCTTCAACCGCAAGATCGTGGAATATCTGCAGTTTGCGCGCGAGTTCAACAAACGCTTTCCCGGATTTGACACCGACATCCACGGCCTGATGGAAGAGGAAGACGAGCACGGCGTGCCGCGCTTTTACATGGACGTGGTCAGAACCGCAGCGTGATGACAGGCCCTAGCTCCGTGCGCAGCCTGGTGTTGTTCAGCGGCGGGCAAGACTCCGCAGTCTGCCTTGTTCAAGCTTTATACAAAGGCGAGTATATAGAGACCGCTGGTTTTCAGTATGGCCAAAGACACCATATAGAGTTGGCAGTACGGCAAGATTTCCTGCGTGAACTCAAAAGCAGCTTTCCGCAATGGGCCGCACAGATCGGCCCCGACCATGTGCTGGATTTGAGCACGCTGGCGCAGATCAGCGACACCGCGCTCACGCGAGACATGGCCATCGAAATGCAGGCCAACGGCCTGCCCAACACCTTTGTGCCGGGACGCAACCTGCTGTTCTTCAACTACGCCGCAGCCATTGCCTACCGGCGCGGCCTCAGCACGCTGGTGGGCGGCATGTGCGAGACGGATTATTCCGGCTATCCCGACTGCCGCGATGACACCCTCAAAGCGCTGCAAGTTGCCATCAACCTCGGCATGCAAAGCCGCATGGTGATACGTACCCCACTCATGTGGCTGACCAAAGCGCAAACCTGGCAACTCGCGCACCACATCGGCGGCAGCAAGCTGATCGAGCTGATTCGCCTGCACACCCACACCTGCTACAACGGTGAGCGCAGCCAACTGCATGACTGGGGCTACGGCTGCGGCCAATGCCCGGCCTGCGAGTTGCGCCGCAAAGGCTGGCTGGAGTACCGTGCGGCGTACGCCAATGAAAATACGCGGCGCTGACCTTGGCCTTGGGGGCGAGGGTTTGACGACTTGGACTAATGGAGATTAGTCGCTAATGCGTAGTTGAACCTCTTGGGCTCTACTCCCTACACACACGAAGTTCGAGCTGGATTCCTGACGGGCCTGCATTGCTGCCTTATGGGAAAATTTGCAAAACTTGGCAATCTAAATTTAACGTCAGAAAAAAAACGGTGATGGTAAAGCCTGATGACGACATCCTGACCTTGGACGAAGTCGCTGCCTACCTTAAGGCGGGCAAGCGCATGGTCTACCGGCTCGCAGCGAGCGGGGAGATCCCGGCATTCAAGCTCGGTGGGACGTGGCGTTTCGGCGTTCCGAGCTGGATCGCTGGATCGCCGCAAGCATCAACGAGATGAAGCCCAAGGGACGGAAATGACGCAACCGCTACTGACGCCGCATCAAAGCCAGTACGTCGCGTGGCTGCTCACGCGCCGCGCGGCGGACGACAGCGTGGAGTCGCTGGCATCGACGCTGGTCGATTCTCAGGTCGATCTCAACCCGCATCAGGTCGATGCCGCCCTCTTCGCCTGCCGCAACCCACTTTCGCGGGGCGTCATCCTTGCCGACGAAGTGGGCCTCGGCAAGACCATCGAGGCGGGCTTGGTC
>CAYSMM010000282.1:0-3359 GCA_964432095.1 uncultured Burkholderiaceae bacterium
GTTGAGATCATCGGCATTCGCACCGGCGTAAGCGTAAGGTGATATAAAGCAGGATTGAAAAGCGAACGACCGTTCGCTTTTATGTAACCTCGCTCTAACAAGCATCCAACGTTCCGTTCCCAAGGATTCTTTATCCATGACCGCTCAATACCAAGTCCATGGCGCTATCGCCGTCATTACGTTGAACAACCCACCCGTCAACGGCCTGGGCTATGAAACACGCAAGGGCGTGACTAATGGGCTAGAACAAGCCAACGCGGATGCGGCGGTCAAAGCCATCATCATTACCGGTGCGGGCAAGGCCTTTAGCGGCGGCGCAGATATCCGCGAGTTCAACACACCCAAGATGGCGGCCGAGCCGTCGCTGCACAGCGTGATCAAGGCCGTCGAGGCGAGCAGCAAACCGGTAATCGCGGCGATTCACACCGTGTGTATGGGCGGCGGGTTGGAGCTGGCGCTGGGTTGCCACTACCGCATCGCAGCGCCCGGTGCGCAGATCGCGTTGCCCGAGGTCAAGCTTGGCTTGCTGCCGGGCGCGGGCGGCACACAGCGCCTGCCGCGCGTGATCGGCGTCGAAAATGCGCTCAACATGATCGTGAGCGGCGAGCCGGTGAAGAGCGAGATGCTCGCCATGGCACCGGGGCAAAAGCTGTTCGACAAGATGGCCGCTTCGGCTGAGAGCCTAGCGCAAGACGCACTGGCCTTCGCCAGCGAGGTGGCCGACCAGCGGCCCTTGCCGCTGGTGCGTAACCTGCCATGCTCTCACCCCGATGCCGACGCGTACTTTCAGTTTGCGCGTAACACCGTGGGTGCGATGGCCAAGAACTTCCCGGCGCCCAAAAAGTGTGTGGACTGTGTGGCCGCTGCCGTCAGCAAGAAGTTCGACGACGGGCTGGCGTTCGAGCGCGAGCAATTCATCGCGCTGATGATGACGGCTGAAAGCCGCGCGCTGCGCCATGCATTTTTCGGCGAGCGTGCTGCCAGCAAAATCCCCGACGTGCCCGAAGACACGCCCACCCGCGCAATCAACAAGGTTGCCGTGATCGGCGCGGGCACCATGGGGGGCGGCATCAGCATGAACTTCCTCAACGCAGGTGTGCCTGTGACTCTACTGGAGATGAAGCAGGAAGCGCTCGACCGTGGCGTAGCCACGATTCGCAAAAACTACGAGGCGCAAGTCAAGAAGGGCAAACTCAAGCAGGACAAATACGAGCAGCGCATGAGCCTGCTTTCCACTACGCTTAGCTACGACGACTTGAAGGATGCCGACATCGTGATCGAGGCGGTGTTCGAGGACATGGGTGTGAAAGAGCAGGTGTTCAAAAAGCTCGACGAGGTCATGAAGCCCGGAGCGATTCTCGCGACCAATACCTCTACGCTCGACGTCAACAAGATTGCCGCGTTCACCAAGCGCCCGCAAGACGTGATCGGCACGCATTTCTTCAGTCCCGCCAACGTGATGAAGCTGCTGGAGGTGGTGCGCGGCGAGAAAACCGCCAAGGACGTACTGGCGACGGTGATGAAGACCGCCAAGACGATCAAGAAGACGGCGGTGGTGTCGGGGGTGTGTGACGGCTTCATTGGCAACCGTATGATCGAGCAGTATTCACGCCAAGCCGGCTTTCTGCTGGAGGAAGGCTGTACGCCGCAACAGGTGGACAAAGCCATCGAGAAGTTCGGGTTTGCAATGGGCCCGTTCCGCATGGGCGATTTGGCTGGCAATGACATCGGCTGGGCCATACGTAAGCGCCGCTATGTGGAGCAGCCCGATATGAAATACAGCAAGACGGCAGACTTGCTGTGCGAGATGGGCCGCTTTGGCCAGAAGGCAGGCAAGGGTTGGTATGACTATCAAGCAGGCAAGCGCGATGCCATCCCGAGTATGGAAGTCGAGGACATGATCGCCAAGCATCGCGAATCGCTCGGCATCAAGCCGCGCAAGATCAGCGATGATGAAATCGTTCACCGCTTGGTGTTCTCGCTGGTCAACGAAGGCGCACACATTTTGCAAGAAGGGATTGCCAGCAAGGCGAGTGATATCGACATGGTTTATCTCACAGGCTACGGTTTTCCGCTGTGGCGCGGCGGCCCTATGCTCTACGCCGATCAATACGGCTTGTTCAACGTGGTGCAGGCGATGAAGCGCTTTGCGCTAAACCCGCTGGACGATGCAAAGTTCTGGCAGCCGGCACCGCTGCTCGCCAAGCTGGCGGCTGAAGGCAAGTCACTGACATAAACGATGCTGTCATATCGATGTAAGCCGCTATCCACAGATGGACTGATGAATACAGAATGAGGAACTGAATATGATAGACGCAGTAATCGTAAGCACCGCACGCACACCGCTGGCCAAAAGCTGGAAGGGTGCATTCAACATGACGCATGGCGCCACGTTGGGCGGGCACGTCATCAAGGCCGCCATCGAGCGCGCCAGAATCGACGGTGCAGAGGTAGACGATGTGCTCATGGGCTGCGCCAATCCAGAGGGTGCCACGGGCTGGAACATCGCACGCCAGGCGCTGTTGCGCGCAGGCCTGCCCGACAGCGTTGCCGGAGCGACTGTCAACCGCTTTTGCTCCAGTGGTTTGCAGACCATCGCGATGGCCGCGCAGCGTGTAATTGCCGGTGAGGGTGACATTTATGTCGCCGGTGGCGTTGAAAGCATCTCATGCGTACAGCAAGAGATGAACATGCATATGTTCAAGGATTCATGGCTCGATGCAAACAAGCCTACGATTTACTGGAACATGATGCAGACCGCTGAGAACGTAGCCAAGCGCTACAGCATCCCCAAAGAGCGCATGGATCATTTTGGCGCCGAAAGCCAGCAAAAAGCCTGCGCAGCACAAGACGCTGGCAGGTTCAATGACGAGATTGTGCCCATTACCGTCACCGCCGGCGTGGCTGATGCTGTACTCGGGATGCGCAGCAAGGAAGTCACCGTTACACAAGACGAGGGCTTACGCCCCGGTACGACTTACGACACGATCAAGGACATTCGCACCGCAGTGCCTGGGGGCGTTGTGACGGCAGGCAACGCCTCGCAGTTCAGCGACGGTGCGGGTGCCTGTGTGGTGATGAACGCCAAGATGGCTGAGCAACGCAACTTGAAGCCGTTGGGTATCTTCCGCGGCTTTGCTGTAGCGGGTTGCAACCCCGACGAAATGGGCATTGGCCCGGTATTCGCCGTGCCCAAAGTGCTCAAGCGCCTGGGGTTGAAGGTTGAGGACATCGACCTGTGGGAACTCAATGAAGCATTCGCTGTGCAGGTGCTGTACTGTGCCGACAAGCTCGGTATCCCACTCGACAGGCTCAACGTCAACGGTGGCGCGATTGCGATCGGCCACCCATATGGTATG
>CAYSMM010000283.1:0-3356 GCA_964432095.1 uncultured Burkholderiaceae bacterium
ATCGTGAGCGACAGCCTGGAGATGGCGCGCTTCGGCCGCGACCAGAAAAGCCGCACGCTCGTCATTGCCGGCGTGCGCTTCATGGGTGAAACCGCCAAGATCCTGTCGCCCGAAAAACGGATTCTGATGCCCGACCTGGACGCGACCTGCTCACTCGACCTGGGCTGCCCGATCGATGAGTTCAGCGCGTTTTGTGACCTTCACCCCGACCGCACCGTGGTGGTGTATGCCAACACCAGCGCCGCCGTGAAGGCCCGCGCCGACTGGATGGTGACCTCGTCCATTGGCCTGAAGATCGTCAAACATCTGCATGAGCAAGGGCAGAAGATTCTCTGGGCGCCTGACAAGCACCTAGGTCGCTACATTCAAGAGCAAACCGGTGCCGACATGCTGCTGTGGCAGGGCGCCTGCATCGTGCACGATGAATTCAAGGGCCTGGAGCTGGAGCTGCTGAAGAAGCAATACCCCAAGGCCAAGGTGCTCGTCCACCCCGAATCGCCGCGCAGCGTCGTGCAGTTGGCCGACGTGGTGGGCTCGACCTCGCAGCTCATCAACGCGGTGCAGACGCAAGATGCAAAGGAGTTCATCGTCGCCACCGACAAAGGCATCTTCCACAAGATGCGCAAAGTGGCCGAGGGCAGCGGCAAGACCGTGATCGAGGCGCCCACGGCAGGCACAGGGGCTACATGCAAAAGCTGCGCGCATTGCCCGTGGATGGCGATGAATGGCCTCGCGGGCCTGGCACGCGTGCTAGAGACGGGCGAGAGCGCGCCGGGCGTGAGCGCAGAAGTGCTTGTCGACGCCGAGATTGGCCGAAAGGCGCACCGCGCCATCGACCGCATGCTGGCGTTTGCCGCACAGGCTCATGCGCCTAAGCCGACGATGCAGAACTATGAGGAGGTGTATGCGCAGGGCATGGGGCCCGCCTGAGGAAGCGCCGACGAAGCAGCTGTGCCGGTGCAGTGCGTTGTCACTGCCCGATCGGAATCCTCACTTACGCTCAAGTAAGCTCCGGTCCTCTCGTGCGCCCGTTGCTGGCCTTGCACCAGCACAGCCGCTTCGTCAGCACTTCCACTGCTTACCTCAAGACCGCTGCCTCTGTCTGCTACGCTCACACGATGAACTTCACGATCGATGACCGCTTGCGCGCCGACATGCAGCGCGCCGTAACGCAGGCGCTGCAGGAAGACGGCGCCGCGCAAGACTTCACCGCTCAGCTATTGCCTGACACACCCGCCAAGGCGCAGGTGATTTGCCGCGACCGCGCGGTGATCTGCGGCCTGCCCTGGGTGGTGGAGGTCTTCGCGCAGCTCGACCCTCGCGTGCGCGTGGCGCTGCATCTGGCCGAGGGCGCGCAGGTACAGCCGGGCGCGCTAGTCTACACACTCGAAGGATCGTCCCGATCGCTGGTGACTGGGGAGCGTACTGCCCTCAACTTCCTTCAAACACTGTCAGCGATTGCCACAAAGGCACAGCAGTATGCCGCGATCATGCAGGGCACTCACGCCAAGGTGCTGGACACGCGCAAGACGATCCCGGGCTTGCGGCTGGCTAGCAAGTACGCGGTACGCGTGGGCGGTGGCGCGAACCAGCGCATCAACCTGGCCGACGGAATCCTCATCAAGGAGAACCACATCGCCGCTGCCGGCGGTGTGACGCAGGCGCTTGCCGCTGCGCGTGCGCTCAATGCACGCGTGAGCATTCAGATCGAGGTGGAATCGCTGGCCCAGTTGCGCGAGGCGCTGCAAGCCGGCGCAACGTCGGTGCTACTCGACAATTTTACGCCCGAGAGAATGCACGAAGCGGTGCAACTCACGGCGCAATACGCACAGCAGCACGGCACACCGCGCGTGCTGCTCGAAGCCTCGGGGGGCATCAACCTTGAGACACTGCGCGCCTACGCCGAGACAGGCGTGGATCGCATCTCCGTCGGCGGCTTGACGAAAGATATCAAGGCGGTCGATTTCTCCATGCGCATGACTACGGCCTGTTAATACGATGACGATGACGATCGCGAGGCAAACGGGTGGATGGGGGGTGCCAGTCGAGGTGCCTGCGCCTGCATGTCGGGTCGCCAAGGCTGGCTGCCTTGGCAATACCTTAAGTTTGAAAGCACTATTACTGCATACAGTAAAAGTGTTTCTCTGCAATACTGATTACCGGAAACGCATACATACTTACTTAAGTATAATGCATTTGGGTTTTTGCGTCCCTATAGACGAGCCCTGCCAGCACCACAGCGAGCGCATTGGCGCCAAAGCGGCGCTCTTGCTATGGGGTGAGCACTGAGTCGCGCGCAACAGGCAATGCTTGTGGAAAATCTTTGGTGTAGTGAATGCCGCGGCTTTCCTTGCGGCCCTGCGCGCAGCGTACCACCAGCTCGGCCACCGTCACGATATTGCGAAGCTCGAGCAGATCGGCGCTGACCTTGAAGCGCGCGTAGAACTCTTCGACCTCTTGCTTGAGCAGCGAGATGCGGATTTGCGCCTGATGCAATCGCGTGTTGCTGCGCACGATGCCGACGTAGTTCCACATCAGGCGGCGCAGTTCGTCCCAGTTATGCGCAATCGTCACTTCTTCTTCTGCCTCGGTGACGCGGCTTTCGTCCCACGCTGGCAATGCCGGCGCGGTGAATACCTGCACCTGCTCGGCCAGAATGCTTTGGGCCGCGGCACGCGCCATCACCACACATTCCAGTAGCGAGTTACTGGCCAGGCGGTTTGCACCATGCAATCCGGTGCAGGCCACCTCACCGACGGCGTACAAGCCAGGCAGATCGGTTTTGGCGTGCAAGTCGGTGGCTACGCCGCCGCAGGTGTAATGGGCCGCTGGCACCACGGGGATGGGCTCTTGGGTGATGTCGATGCCCAGCTCCAGGCAGCGAGAGTAGATGTTGGGGAAATGCTCCTGGATGAAATCCGCACCGCGATGCGTGATGTCCAGATACACGCAGTCCAGGCCGCGACGCTTCATCTCGGCGTCTATGCTGCGCGCCACGATGTCGCGTGGCGCAAGCTCTGCGCGGCTATCGTGGCTGGGCATGAAGCGTGAGTTCTTGTCGTGCTTGTCCAGCAGCAGCTTGCCGCCCTCGCCGCGCACCGCCTCGGTGATCAGAAAACTCTTGACGAGCGGGTGAAACAAAATCGTCGGGTGAAACTGGATGAACTCCATGTTGGCCACACGGCAGCCCGCGCGCCAGGCCATGGCAATGCCGTCACCCGTGGCCGTATCGGGGTTACTAGTGTACAGGTACACCTTGCCCGCGCCCCCAGTGGCTAGCACGACATGCTGTGCTGCGAATGTCTCCACCCGGCCGGTTTGCGTGTTGAGTGCATAGCAGCCGTACACCCGCCGTT
>CAYSMM010000284.1:0-3310 GCA_964432095.1 uncultured Burkholderiaceae bacterium
AGTGGCACAGCGCCAAACACGGTGGCCAGCGTGGTCATCAGGATCGGGCGCAAACGCATCACAGAAGCGTCGCGTACGGCCTCCATCAAACCTTTGCCTTCTTCACGCATATGGTTGGCAAACTCCACGATCAAAATACCGTTCTTGGTGATCAAGCCCACCAGTGTAATGAGCCCGATCTGACTGTACACGTTGATGGAGCCTCCCGTGAGCATGAGCGCTGCCAGCGCGCCCGCAATCGAGAGTGGCACCGTGAGCATGATGACGAAGGGGTCGATGAAACTCTCAAACTGCGCGGCAAGCACCAGATAAATAAACAGGATTGCCAGCACAAACGTAATGGCCAGGGTGTTGCTGGAGAGTTTGAACTCGCGAGACAAGCCGGTGTAATCAAACGCATAGCCGGGCTTCATTTGCTGGCGCGCAGTACTCTCCATGAAATCGAGTGCCTGCCCGAGTGAGTAGCCCGGTGCGAGGTTGGCCGTGATCGTCACGGCGCGGCGCTGGCTGAAGTGGTTCAACTCACGTGGTGCCAATGTCTCGCGCACATTGAGCACCGAGGCCAAAGGTACCATCGTGTCGTTTTTGCCGCGCACATAAATGCGTGAGATGTCGTCAGGTGTATCGCGACCGCTCGGCTCTAGTTGCACGATGACATCGAATTGTTCACCATCCTTCTTATAGCGGGTCACTGTGCGGCCAGAAAGCATGGTCTCTATCGTGCGTCCGACTGTATCCACGGGCGCGCCTGCATCCTGCGTGCGCTCACGATCCACGTCGATGCGTAACTCAGGCTTGTTGAGCCGCAAATCCGAATCCACGCTTTGCAGCCCCGGGTTCTTTTGTGCCTCGGCAATGAGGCCCTGCACCACCTGCTGCAGCTCGGCGTAGCTGCCCGTGCCCAGCACCACGAAGTTCACAGGCTGCGCACGCGGCCCCTGCCCCAGCGAGGGCGGTGTGACGGGGAAGGCCATCACACCGGGCAGGCTCATGAATTTAGGCGTCATCTCTCGGGCAATGTCAAAGGTCTTGCGATCACGCTCGGCCCAATCGGTTGCACGTATGAACGAGATACCGGAATTGACGTTGTTACTGCCGACGATGATGAACGTGCGTTCGATGTCCTTGGTGTTCATTGCAATCGACTCGATCGCCCTTGCATAACGATCGGTGTACTGCAGTGAGGCGCCCTCAGGGGCGTTGTATACCGCGACGATAACGCCGCGGTCTTCCATAGGCGCCAGTTCGCGTTTCATGTTCATGTAGAACCAGACGCATGTGCCAAGGAACAACGCCCACACCAGCAGCACTACCCAGCGATGCTCCAGAGACCAGCTCAGAGCGCGGCCGTAGGCTGCTGTCACACGGGCAAGGAAGCCCTCAATCGCACGATCCACAGCATTGCTGGCCACGTGGCGCTTGAGTAGCTTGCTGCACATCATGGGCGACAGCGTCAGCGCCACGAAGCCCGACACGAGCACAGCACCTGCAAGCGTCAGCGCAAACTCGATGAACAGCTTGCCCGTACGTCCGGTGGTAAACGCCATGGGCGCGTACACCGCTGCAAGCGTGAGCGTCATCGCAATCACGGCAAAGCCAATTTCTCGGCTGCCCTTGATCGCAGCCTCAAACGGCTTCATACCGGCTTCAATGTGGCGCGTGATGTTTTCCAGCACGACGATGGAGTCGTCCACCACCAGGCCGATGGCCAGCACCAACGCTAGCAGCGTGAGAGTATTGAGCGAAAAGCCCATCACCAGCATCAGCGCAAACGCGCCGATCAAACTCACTGGAATAGTGACAAGTGGAATGATGGATGCGCGCAAGCTGCGTAAGAACACGAATACCACCAGCGCAACAAGTACCACAGCCTCGGCCATGGTTGTATAGACCGACTTGATAGAGCGGTCGATAAACACCGAGGAGTCGTACGAAACTGTGACCTTGACCCCAGCGGGCAAATCGGCTTCGATACGGGGCAACTCAGCCATCACCGCCTTGGACAGCTCCAAGGGGTTGGCAGTAGCCTGCTTGATTACGCCCATGCCTACCGCGTTTTGACCGTTGAAGCGCACCATGCTGCGCTCTGATGCAGCCGACTGCTCGACGCGCGCCACGTCGCTCAGGCGAACGTTATAGCCATTGACAGTGCGCAGCACGATGTTGCGAAACTCATTGACACGCTGCAGGTCAGTGGCGGCCACCACAGAAAACTCGCGTTGCTGACTTTCGATGCGGCCCGCGGGCAGCTCGACGTTTTGCCGCCTGAGCGCCTCTTCCACATCCTGTGTTGTCAGCCGGTACGCAGCGAGCTGATCGGCGTTGAGCCAGATGCGCATGGCGAATTTGCGCTCGCCCGGCATCCACACGCTGGCTGCACCGGGCAGCGTTTGCAGCCGCGGTTTGACGATGCGGTTACCAATGTCGCTTACCTGCAGCGGGCTCAGCGTGTCGCTGGTCAGCGCCAGCCAGATTACCGGAAAGGCATCAGACTCGACCTTGGCCACCACCGGTTCATCGACGTTTTGCGGCAGGATGCGCCGCACACGTGACACACGGTCACGCACGTCGCTGGTTGCGTCGTCCACGTCACGCTCGAGCTTGAAGCGCACGCTGATCGAACTCGATTCCGCACGGCTGATGGACGTGAGCACGTCTACGCCCTCAATGCCGGCGATCGAATCTTCCAGCGGCTTGGTCACCTGGCTTTCGATGATCTCGGCGCTAGCCCCGGCATAGCGCGTCTCCACGGTCACCACAGGCTCCTCGATGCGCGGATATTCACGTACTGTCAGGCGTGAGAAGCTCACCGCGCCTACCAGCATCACCAGCAGTGAAAGCACCGTGGCAAACACCGGCCTGTGGATACATACTTCTGGGAGTTGCATGCTAAAACTGCATTATGCTTGGACTGCTGTGGATGATACTCAGCTTGCAGGAGTTGTTGTGCTACCGCCCTGTGAGCTCTTGCCTGCCGGCGCACCTGCAGCGCCATGGGGTTGTGCGGGGCGCCCCAGCTCGACCACTCGCAATGGCTGACCATCACGCTGCACACGTTGCTGACCAGCCGTCACGACCACGTCGTTAGCAGCAATGCCCTCGATGATTTCTACTTTGCCGGCGCGGCGCAGCCCGGTTTTGACTTCCACACGCTGCGAGGTTTGCTCGGGCTTGCCATCAGCGCCCGCCTTGCCGTTGACGACACGAATGACGAACTGCTTGTTGCCCTGCGGCACCAGCGCCTCTTCGGGCACCAGCACGGCGTCGGCGCGCTCGCTGAACACGGCGCGCGTGCGTACGAACATACCGG
>CAYSMM010000285.1:0-3299 GCA_964432095.1 uncultured Burkholderiaceae bacterium
GAATCCATCACGATAGGCGCAAGTCAAAGCGTCTCTGTTGGCGCAAGCAAGACAGAAACCATTGCTGCCTCGTACACGCAGACGATCGGTGCAGCAGCCAATATCACTGCTTCGGGTGGCTTCACGCTGACGACGCCGGCCACCTACTCGCTCACTGGTACAGCTGGTATCAACCTTACATCGGCCGCGCAAATCGTCCTAACTGCTCCAAAAGTAGATATCAACACTCCCTTGCAATATGAGAATAAGGGATTTGAACTTGCAAACATTGGCATCAAGCAAGAGAACGTGGGGCTTGCAAACGAGAATGTCGGGGTCGCATTCGGGCTCAAAGGCGTGGACTTGGCCGTAATCGGTTTTGGCGACGACAAGAAGATTTTCAACAAGGAAGAAGCTGCTACACAAATCGTCAATGTCAGCGTAGAGATGAATGTGTTGATGGTCTCGATGACGAAGACCAGTATCACCATCATTGCATGAAGGAGTTGCGACCCATGAAGGCCGAGCAATACAACCTGGGTCTGGGTATTTTTCTTATCGTAATGGGGTTGTTCGTCATCGGCATCGTTGTGGGTGTTTTGCTCTGGACCTTGCGCAAGTATCCAAGCTTTGGGCTGGTCTGGCAGCACTACTACATGATCGCCATCGCTGGAGCAGTGGCGCTGTACCTGTTCTACTTGGCCTATGGCTATCTGTCCAAGTACAGCATCCTCGCAAGCGGACTCGACGCCACGGCCGTGGTGCAAAGCATCAAGCAGACCAATACGATGATCAACAATCAGCCGGTTGTACTGTTGCAGTTGAATGTGCAACCCCAGGATGCTGCGGCATTCACCGCCAAGGTTCGCACTGAAGTACCCATGATTAACCTCTCCAGGCTCACTCCCGGTGCCCGGGTTGCGGTGCGCTACTCACCTTCCAGCCGCAAGGTGGTGTTGCAATGATCACCTCTCGAATTCTATTATTACTGCATGCTGTATGCAACTTTTACTGCATTATTAGTAAGCATAAAAGCTTATATACATCTGCTTGTATATAAACATCTGCAATGCGCGTCATCAAGCCACAGCACCTGTCGATTCTGCCCCGCACGTTTGAGCGGCAGCAGCGCGCCTACCTGTGCGTGAGCGTGATTGCGTTTTGCCCGCTGTTGGGCGAAGCCGCGTTGCTGCCCGAGCAAGAGCTTTGGCCTACCGTCACGCCGCTGTTAGGAGACACGCCGCTGGACATGGGTTTGCCCAAAACCGGCGGCGAATACATCGTCGCAGCCAATGCCATGGCCCCCGGTGGCGCAGCGGTGACACAACTCAAGGTGGGGGCGAAAGTAGGTTCGCTTCAGAAGATTCTGCAAGTCCATGGCCCCCGCGAATGGCGCGGTCGGCAAGCCAGTGCGCCGGCGCCCTTCAAACAAATGCCGTTGAACTGGCAGCAAGCCTATGGCGGCGCAGAATTTGCCGACAACCCGTTTGGCACCGGCGCGCCACTGAAAAACGCGTCTGGCGACACACCGCAGCCATTGCCTTGCGTGGAGTATCCCAACGACCCTGCCACCGCACCCGGCAAAGCGATTACACCGGCCAGCTTCTTTGCGCTACACCCCATGAGCACGCAGCGCAAACGATTTGACGGCACTTACGACACCGCCTGGCTCAAGCAGGACTACCCTGGACCGCCCAAAGACTTTGATTGGCGTTATCACTGCATCGCCAGTGCCGACCAGTGGCAGGCCGAGCCATTCAAGGGGGACGAAGTGGTGGAGCTGGCGCACATGCATGCCGAACATGCGCGCATCTCGAGCCGCTTGCCGGGTATCACACCAGTCATCGGCGTTCGGCTCCATCGCATGGCCGACAACGCCATGCGCTTCATCCAGCCCAAGCTCACGACCGTTTGGCTATTCCCCAACCAGTTGCGCATGGCGCTGGTGTGGCATTCGCTGCTGCAGGTGGGTGACGAGTTTGGTGACGACGTGCAGCTCGTGATGGCTGCTGCGGAATGGATAGGCCAGCCGCGCGGCAAAGATCACTACCTCAACGCGGCGGCCGAACGGCAGGATAAAGAGCGCGGCGCAATCAAGATGCTCGACGACCATGAGCTCCTACCTGAAGGCATGGCAACCCCCAACGAAAGCGCAAAGCGACACCTGAGCTTGATGGGAATGTCCGACCAGGTACGTGACACGATTGCAGGCAAGCTCGCTGAGAACAAACAATCGCTAAACGCCAAGCTTGCGGCGGTTCCGAACTCCACCGACCCAAGCGCCGCTGCTGCAAACCCATTGACACAGCTCAACCTGCCTGCGTCGACGGGTGACACCTTACCCGCCAGTACGCAAGAGTTCCTCGAGCTTGCACGCAATGTGGAGCCAGCACTTGTCCAAATGGCCAAGCAGCTCACAGCGCAAGGCAAGCCTGCAACGGTCAAGGCTGCAAAGAAACCGGCGCGCGATGCTGCACCCTCGCTCGCCGCTGTGCCCTTGGCGCCTGGCCAGGAACTGCCAAGGGCTGCGCTTACCCGCGTGCAGCAAATGCAACCTCAGGCTGATGCCGCGATGCTGGGCATTACGCACTTGAGCGAAGCACCGCCCGCCATTGACGCCGCAACGGCCGAGCAGTGGCGCACCAGCGCACAAAAGGCCAAAGAGCAAGGCCGAAGTTTTGCAGGCCTCAAGCTGCAGGGCGCGGATTTTTCCGGCATGGATTTGTCCGGCGTGGACTTCACCGGCGCAGAACTTGAATCTGCCAATTTCGCCAACGCCATGCTGCAAGGCGCAACATTTGAGCGTTGCCCTCTGGCTTTTGCCAACTTCAGTGGGGCAAAGCTCAAAGGGGCAAGCTTTGCCGGCAGCAATCTGGGCAAGGCGACCTTCGCAAAAGCCGATGCAGAGAGTTGCAATTTTCAAGGTGCCACGCTTTCGAACACGCAACTCAACGGCGCGCAATTGGCGGGCTGCAATTTTCGCGGTGCCACTTTACTGGAGACCAGCCTTGAGCAAGCACGCCTCAATGGCGCGGTACTCAGCGGTTGCATCGTGCTGCGCTCCAAGCTGCGTGGCGCGGATATGTCACAAGCCGATATCACCAAGGCCTCATTCGTGGAGTCTGATTTACAAGGTGCTGCGTTCCGGCGCGCCGTGCTCACCTCGGCAGACTTTGTGACCTGCATGCTCGATGGCGCCGTGTTCGACGAGGCCTCTGCCGACAACATACGATTCGTCCACGGCAGCAGCCTGAAAGCGGCGTCGTTTGCAGGCGCGAGCTTACGCAAGGCATGCCTGCGCAACATGCCTTTGGTGCAAT